>URWZ01000056.1 GCA_900551625.1 uncultured Collinsella sp. | reverse complement strand
CCTAAATGCTATCCATAGCTACCGTTTACGGAATACTGGCTAACACTCGCCCAAAAAAGTTCGCCCCGCCCAATCCGAGGATTGAACGGGGGTTACTTTACGGGTAAGCCACTTAAGTGGCTCCCCTTGTCTGGAGCCGCGCCCTTCCCCAAGGTGAGCTGCTTTCGACTTAGCTGTATTGTAACGCTAATGCGGGGAAGGTCGTCGACAAAATGGCCCAACGGACAATACTTATCCAGAGCAAGGCCCACCTCTGCATCAAGAACGGCCTATTGATGATCACCGTGGACGACCGCAGCTCCACCATTCCCCTCGAGGACATTTGGGTCGTCATCCTCGAATCCCATCAAACCACGATGACGGTCGCCTGCATGTCGCAGCTTAACGACGCGGGAATAGGCGTCATGATCTGCGGGCGCGATCATATGCCCAATGGTCTTATGCTCCCCATGGGCGCCCATTCGCGCCATGCGCGCATCGTCGAGGATCAGCTTGCCATGAGCCTTCCGTTTAAAAAGCAGCTTTGGAAACGAATCGTTCAGGCAAAGATACTCAACCAAGCGGCGGTTCTCACAGAAATGGGGTTGTCTGCAGGCCCTCTCCCCTCTTATGCCAAAACCGTTCTTTCGGGCGACACAGACAATCGAGAAGGCGCAGCTGCCTCCGCGTACTTTAAAGCCCTCATTACCGATGGAACAAGACGCAACAGTATGCAGAGCTCCGCCCTCGATTATGGTTACAGCGTCCTGCGTGCAGGCATCGGAAGAGCAGCCGTTGGCGGTGGATGGCTCGTATCCCAGGGGCTTCACCATCACAGCGTTTACAACGCATTCAATCTCGTCGACGATCTTATTGAACCGTTCCGCCCTCTCGTCGATCTAATTGTTATGAGCTACGGCGTTGCAGAGCCTTTGGGCCAGCGCGACAAAGCGTTGCTCGCCCGCGTGTTTGAGCACGTCATGACTATCGACGGAAAACGTTGCGGCTGTCAGCAGTGCATAGAGACAACGCTCTCTTCACTCAGAACTGCCGTTCTCGAAAAGGATCCTAAGAGGCTGTTGTTGCCCGAGCTAAAAGGGCTCGAGATGGTAACTGTTGAATAGGGAGGAGCCATGAGGGTTATGAGGTTATTGGTTCTGTTCGATCTTCCAACGGGAAGCAAAGCCGAGCGTCGGCAGTATAGCGACTTTCGAAAGTTTCTGATTAACGACGGATACCATATGGAGCAGTTTTCGGTGTATTCGCGCCTGTTGGTGACTCGCGAATCCGCAGCGGCGCATATCGCTCGCCTTAAGCTGAATCTTCCAAGCGCTGGAGAGGTCACCGTTATCGAAATGACCGAAAAGCAATACGAAGACCGAATGGTCCTTCTGAGCGAGCACAAGGAGCAGCCCGTTGAGCAGGGCGCGCAGTTAACGCTTGTGTTTTGACGTTGCCGCCTCCTGCGCGCTTGACCTTCCCGGTCTGGCCGGCTTGCGGTGCTGGACATCGCGTTTGGTATGGTAGGTGGAGCTTTTGCCTGGTGTCTTGCCCACGCCAAGACCCTTGCGGCTCGACTGTTCCCCAACCCCTATGTGCGCATCGCCGCTATGGGTCTTATGCTGTCAGCGATTCTGCTCGCACCCATCCTTATTGGCTGCGAAGTCTTCGGCTTTGGCAACTTGCCGATGTTCTTTATTGTCTGCGTCGTGGCTTATCTGTTAAACATGGACAAATCTATCTACGCCCTGCAGGAGCGGGCGTAGATAGATGTCCAAGCAAGTGGTCTCAACCGGAAACAGCGTCCCACTCTGAGGCTGTATTCCGGGACACGGTTTCCGCTTGGAACGCCATTCGGAAAGCGCATCCCGTTCTTTCACGGCGTCTTGGCTATGCAAAGTGTCCTGACGTTACTCCTCGTACGCACCCTCGAGCCGCAGCAGCCACTCCTTGCGGTCAAGGCCGCCGGCATATCCGTTGAGCGATCCGTCGGCCGCCACCACGCGATGGCACGGCACGATAATCGAAATGGGATTACGTGCGACCGCAGCCCCCACCGCACGAGGAGACACAACGGGCGCCTCGTTTCCCGGTACACGATGTCGAGCCGCAACACGCCGGGCGATCTCGCCATACGTGGCAACCTCGCCACGCGGAATGGAAAGCAGCTCAAACCAAACCTCGCGCTGAAACGCCGTGCCGATCATATGTAACGGCGGCGTAAACCGAGGTTCCTGCCCTGCAAAATAAGCATTCAGCCAAGCCCAGGAACGTTCAAGCACCGAAGAGGCTACACCATTTGCGGGACTCACCGACGACATGCCGCCAGCACCAGAAACCGCATCGGCACCTTCAACGTACTCCGCATCTTCTTTGAGAAGCGTGGAGCCAAAGTGCTCCTGCCCCTCAAACCAAAGCCCCGTCAGACCGCGGCCATCAGCGGCAAGCAAGATTTCGCCCAAAGGCGAAGCAAACGTCGTCGTGACCACCAGCGGCTCCTTTCAAAACTCCGCTCCATAATACCGCGAATTGTGCAGACAACTCCCGCAGATGCGTCCGGACAGACTCGATTGTCCAAGAGAGGGCGTTTTCCCTCTCAATATCGGCCGATACCGAGTCGCAACGCCCAAAACGATGTCCGGCAAAAACGAAGGTGAATGGTTTTCCGAGAAGTGGACGAGTAAAACTAGGGCCCCGAAGCATCCGCATTTTTTAATTGCAAAACAGCAGGATTCATGCGATAAAACCGCAGGAAATGGCGGCCAAAATATGCCGATGCTTCAAGGGTCCAAAATAGGTCGTTCACTTCCCGGAAAACCATTCACCTTCGATTCGCATCAACCCCTAAGCCCTCACAAGCAACAAACACAGGCGCGCCAAAGTTACCGCCTCAACCCCAAAGTTCCCGCAGGCAGCAGGCGCAACAGCGCCGCAGCTGCCGGCGGCGCTCCACAGTCCCAAAAGGCGGCAGGCGCGAAGCGCCGGGGTCGCCGCCGGGACTAGGGCCCGCAACAGCCACGTGCCCCCACATCAGCCCAGCGGCCCCAACCGACAACGACCCCACCGCAGATCGCTTGCAGCAGCGTCGCCGCAGGCGGGGGCCGGGCTTAGTTTTCAGAACACTCCGCAGACCAGTGTGGCGCCTTGTCCGCGGCTCCGAAGGAGCAGGACAAGGCGCCACACATGGTCGAGGACGTTCTGAAAACTAAGCCCGGCCCCCGCCGGACAGGTCACACTACTCGCAGAGCAGCTTAGCGATCTGGACGGCGTTGGTTGCCGCGCCCTTACGGATTTGGTCGCCGCAGCACCAGAAGGTGATGCCACGCGCGGCCTCGGGGTTCGAGATGTCGCGGCGCACGCGACCGACCCAAATCAAATCCTGGTCGGACGTATCCATCGGCATGGGGAAGCGATCGTGCGCATCATCGGCGCTCATGTCGTCAACCAGCTTCACGCCCGGAGCGGCAGCCAGCGCAGCACGGGCCTCGTCAACCGTAATGTCGCGCTCAAACTCAAGCGTAATGCTCTCGGAGTGCGAGCGCAGCACAGGCACGCGCACGCAGGTGCAGTTCACGCGCAGCTCGGGCAGGTGCATGATCTTGCGGCCCTCGTTCTGCAGCTTCATCTCCTCGGAGGTAAAGCCCTCCTCCTTGACGCCGCCAATCTGCGGAATCAGGTTGCTCGCGAGCTGGGCGGCAAATGCGCGCGGCTCGGGAATCTCCTCGCCACGGCCCAGGGCGACCAGCTGAGCCTCGAGCTCGGCCATACCGGGAGCGCCGGCGCCCGAAGCCGCCTGATACGTCGAAACAATCATGCGCTTCACGCCGGCGAGCTGATGCAGCGGCCACGTGGGAACCAGGCCGATGATGGTCGCGCAGTTGGGATTGGCGATAAGGCCGTGATGCCACTTGATATCGTCGGCATTGATCTCGGGCACGACCAGCGGTACCTCGGGATCCATGCGGAAGGCATGGCTGTTGTCGACCACGACGGCGCCGCGCTTGACGGCCTCAGGCAGTAGCTCCTTCGCGATATCGTCACCGGCGGCTCCGAGCACAATATCACAGCCCTCAAAGGCCTCGGGGCAAGCCTCTTCGATCACGATCTGCTCACCGCGGAACTCAACGGTCTTACCCGCGGAGCGTGCACTTGCCAACAGCTTGAGCTTGCCGACCGGGAACTCCTGCTCGTTGAGGCACTCGAGCATCTGGGTGCCCACGGCTCCCGTCGCGCCCAAAATAGCAACCGTGTACTGTTTCATGCTTCCCCCTTTAAAGGTTTTGGCTTTTGCCCGCACGCCGAGCAGGCTGATTATTGTTGTCAGTGTATACAAGAACGGGGCGGACACGAAACCCGCCCCGTCGAAACGAAACCGAAACGAAACGCCCCGCCATAGATTTTTGAGGCAAGTCCAAAAATCTACTGGGATAGCAGCTACTTGTGGAGCGCGACCAGAGCGGGATCGACCGGCGCGGGAGCCTCCAGATCGGAGACCTTCACAATGCCGTTCTCGTCGGAGAAGGCGCGGTAAATGGTCTGAATCGCCAGATCAAAGTCCTTCTCCTCCACACCGATGATGATATTGATCTCGTCGCAGCTCTGCGAAATCATACGCACGCTCACGCCAGCCTGGCCAAGCATGCCAAACAGGTGGCCCGAGATGCCGGCACGACCGCGCAGGTTACGGCCGACGGTCGCGATAAGTGCCAGGCCCTCGACAACCTCGATCTCGAGCGGCTCGACCTCCTGCTGAATGTCGCCCACGAGCGAGTACAGTGAATCGTGAACGTCCTGCTCCTGCACCACGGCGCCAAAGCGGTCGACACCGGTGGGCATGTGCTCGACGGAAACGTCATAGCGCTCGAACACCGAAAGCGCACGGCGCATAAAGCCGACGCGGGGCTTGGTGCGGTCGCGGGCGACGTTGATGGCGACAAAACCGCGCTTGCCGGTCACGCCGGTAATGATGGGCTCCGCCTCGCCTTCATCAGCCGTCTCGCTAATGATGGTACCGGGGTCCTGCGGCGCATTGGTGTTCTTGATGACCAGCGGAATACCCGCCTCGCGCACAGGGAACACGGCTTCCTCGTGCAGGACGCTTGCGCCCATGTACGAAAGCTCGCGCAGCTCCTCGTAGGTAACGCGCGCAATGGGCTGAGCCTCGGGAACAATACGCGGATCGGCAGAATAGAAGCCCGAGACGTCGGTCCAGTTCTCGTACAGATCGGCGCCCAGGCACTTGGCCAAGATCGAGCCCGAGATATCGCCGCCGCCACGGTCGAGCAGCTTGATCTGGCCCTCACGCGTCGCGCCGTAGAAACCAGGCATAACAAAGCCGCCCTGCTGGCCGTACTCCTGCACCAACTCGGAGGTGCGGTTCATGCTGAGCGTACCGTCGTGATGGAACGCCACAACCGTCGCGGCGTCCAGGAACGGCAGGCCCAGGTACTCGGACATCAGGCGAGCGGTGAAGTACTCGCCGCGGCTCACGAGCTCCTCGGTAGAGTAGCCGCCCGAGCGGGCGCGCTCGGCAAAGGCCGCGAACTCCTCGCGTATGGGATAGGTGAGCTCCAGCTCGTCAGCGATATCAAAATAGCGCTGACCGATGTCCTCGAGCAGCTCCTCGCACGACACGTGATACTTAACGTGCGCGTTAACCAGGTAGAGCAGGTCGGTCACCTTGGTGTCGCCCTTAAAGCGGCGACCGCAGGCGGAAACCACCACAAAACGGCGGGCAGGGTCGGCATCGACGATGGCCTTGATCTTCTTGAAGTGTTCGGCGTCGGCGACCGACGAGCCGCCAAACTTGGCAATCTTAATCATGGGCTGGAGGTTACCTTTCTAAAAAGCCTCTGCGAACCTATTTTGCGCGCTCTGATACCATGGTTTCACCGATTGGGACCAAGGCATCCGAGGAGCAGTGTTATATGGGAACTTATCATAGTACACGAGGACGCACTTTATCGTGCTCAAGTAAGGTGGCAATCCGCACCGGCATCGCTCCCGACGGGGGTCTGTTTGTCTCGGACGAGCTCGGCACCCAGCAGGTCGATATCAGCTCGCTTGCAGATAAATCGTACTTTGAAATCGCTCAAGATGTGTTGGGAATGTTACTGAATGATTACACAGCCGAAGAAATTTCGGCGTGTGTCGACGAGGCATACCGCGGCACGTTCGCGAGTGAAGAGGTTACGCCGCTCGTCAAACTCGACGCTGCGCCGGGCGCTGACGTCCCTCAGACCTATGTGATGGAGCTCTTTGGCGGCCCCACAAGCGCCTTTAAGGACGTCGCCCTGCAGATGCTCCCCCGTCTGATGGCCCGCACTTCCGCCAAGGACGGTGGCGCCGAGCGCATCATGATCGTCACCGCCACGTCGGGTGACACGGGCAAGGCAGCACTCGCCGGCTTTGCCGACGCCCCGGGCACGGGCATCACCGTCTTTTATCCCGAGGGCAAAGTCAGCCGCGTGCAGAATCTGCAGATGTCCACTCAGGAGGGCGATAACGTTGCCGTCTGCGGCATCCGCGGCAACTTTGACGACGCCCAGAGCGCCGTCAAGCGCATCTTTGCCGATAAGGAGCTTGCCGAGCGTCTTGAGGCCGCCGGCACGGTGCTTTCGAGCGCCAACTCCATCAACGTCGGCCGCCTGGTGCCGCAGGTCGTCTACTACTTTGCCGCCTATGCGCAGCTGCTGCGCGCCGGCGCCATCAAGGCTGGCGATGCCGTGGAGTTCTGCGTACCGACCGGCAACTTTGGCGATATCCTGGCCGGTTACTATGCCAAGCGCATGGGTCTACCCGTCGCCAAGCTCATCGTCGCGAGCGACAAGAACAACGTGCTGGCTGACTTCCTGACCACCGGCGTCTACGACCGCAACCGTCCGTTCTTCACGACCATCTCGCCGTCGATGGACATCCTTATTAGCTCCAACCTGGAGCGCATGCTGTACTTCCTGTCCGATGGCGACTGCGAGCTCATTGCCGGCCTTATGGAGCAGCTGGCACAGACTGGTCGCTACGAGATTCCCGCCGACCTGCTGGCAAAGATTCAGAGTATCTTTGGCTGTGGTTGGGCCAGCGAGGACGAGGTCCGCACTGCCATCAAGAGCTGCTGGGATGCGAACGGCTACGTGATCGACCCGCACACCGCTTGCGGCTATCACGTCTTCGAAAAGGTCGCCCCCGCCGAGGGCGCCAAGGCCCGCGTGCTGCTTTCGACCGCCAGCCCCTACAAGTTCCCGCGCGCCTGCTGCGACGCCCTGGGACTCGACGTTCCCGAGGACGACTTTGAGGCCATGCGCGTGCTCGAGCAGGCCACCAATACGGTCGCCCCGGCACAGCTCGCCAAGCTCGAGTCCAAGCCCGTCCGCTTCGAAGACGTCTGCGACGTAGCCGACATGGCCAACTACGTGGAGCAGGCTGCAAAAAAGATGGCCACCAACTAAACCCCTTATAAGGCGCCGGCGAAAGCCGGCGCACCTTCTTTTATCAGATACTCACCGGGATAATGACGAGCTGACATGCGGGTCTGCCTGTTTAGTTCGTCGCGAGTTCCGCACGAGCCGGAAAGCACTTAATGTGCTTTCCGAGCGAGCCAGGACTGCCCGAGCAGCGAACTAAACAGGCAGACCGCCCAGGAGATTCCCATGATCAAGATCACCGTCCCCGCCACCAGCGCCAACCTAGGCATCGGCTACGACACCCTCGGCATGGCCGTCAGCCTCTACTCGCACTTCACCTTCGAGCGCGCCGACAAGCTCACCATCTCGGGCTGCCCCGAGGAATTCCAAAACGAGAACAACCTGGTCTACGTTAGCTTTGTCGATGCACTGGCCGCATGGGGCGAGCCGGCCTTCCCCGTCGCCATCGACATTCAGACTGACGTTCCCGTCGCCCGCGGCCTGGGCTCCAGCTCCACCTGTGTCGTCGCCGGCATTATGGCCGCCGCCGCGCTGACAGGCCACACCGTCGACCGTGCCGAGCTCGTCCGCATTGCCACCGAGGTCGAGGGCCATCCCGATAACGTCGCCCCCGCTATCCTGGGCGGCGCCGTCTGCTCCTTTACGCCGACCGATTCGCTCCCCCAGTGCCTGCGCTACGAGGTGAGCGATCGCCTGCGTTTTATTACCGTGATTCCGCCCTACGAGGTGCATACGAGCGAGGCGCGCAAGGTCGTGCCGCAGGAGGTTCCGCTCTCCACCGCCGTATGGCAGATGGGCCGCATCGCCGGCATGACGCGCGGTCTTGAGTCCGGCAACCTCGACCTGATTGCCGCCGCCAATGACGACCGCATCCAGGAACCCTATCGTCGCCGTCTGATTCCCGACTACAACGCCGTGCGCGACACCTGCCTTAACGGCGGCGCCAAGACCATCTGGATCAGCGGATCGGGCTCGACCCTTATGGCTGTGACCGACGACACCATCGTGGCAAAGTTCCTGCAGGTCAAGCTGCGCGAGCAGTTCCCTAAGTGTGATACGCATATTCTGACGTGCGACACGGAAGGCGCTCAAATCGAGTACCTGTAGACATCGCCGATCGGTCTGTCCGGGCCACCCAGGGGCATCCCCTTAAAAACGTCCTCGCACTTGAGGCCCACTTATCCTGCTCCTTCGGAGCTGCGGATAAGCGGGCCTCGTGCTGCGGAATGTTTTTAAGGGGATGCCCCTGGGTGGCCCTATGGCAACGTAGCTAGCGATGTCTACAGGGACCCACGCTTTGAAGGGG
>URWZ01000055.1 GCA_900551625.1 uncultured Collinsella sp. | reverse complement strand
CGTCAATATAAGTTGCGAGTGGGGTAGCTAAAATAGCCCCGTCCCAAATTAGCTACCCCTGCTGACGTTCCTGTACTATTTCACGTACACCACGTTGTTGCGGCGCGGCTTTGCCTCGGGTAGCGTGTCCTCGGCGTAGCCAAGAATGCAGTTACCGACGCCGCGCAGGCTGCCGTCGGCGGGCAGGCCCCAGCTGGCCAGCAGCTCCAGGCCCTCGGGCGAATCGAAAACCTCGTGGGCGCGATGAATCCAGCATGAATCAACGCCCAGCGCATAGGCTGCGTTGAGCAGGTTGCCCATGGCGAGCGAGCCGTCTTCCAGGTGCGTGGGCACGCTGCGGTCGACCAGCACCACCACAACGGTCTTGGCGCCGTAGAAGGGATCTCCCTCTCTGCCCATAACTTGGGCGTTGAGCTGCGAGAGGCGCTCGACGGTTGCGGGGTCGGTGACGGCGACGAACGTGACCGGCTGGCGTCCCATGCCGCTCGGCGCGTACTGGCCGGCTTCGATAATGCGTGCGAGCTTCTCGGCCTCGACAGGGCGATCGCTGTATTTGCGGCAGCTGCGGCGGTGGATGAGTGCTTCGATGGTCTCCATGGGTCCTCCTGACGTTGGTTTCGATGCCTCGTTCTTACCCGCCGAACCAAAACCGTAATCGCGTAGTCGGCCCCAAACAACGCAAGCTACCAAGTGGAAAAGTTGGTTTGCATAAAACTTCAGCCAGAATGTGACAAACCGGTGGGATGGTTAAACGTTTTATCCCGTCTACCCTGCGGTTTTTTACCACTTGCCTAAATGATGCGCGCATAAGCTCTGATAAAGGTTTTACTAAAGGAGCACCAACGTTTATCAACGCGCCATGGTGGCGCCGGGCCAGGAGGTAACATCATGTTCCAGGCTGGAGATGTCGTCGAGACCGACTTCGAAGGATTTCTGAAGCTGCTGCGTTCCAAGACGCGCGCTTTCGTGTCGATCAATGATCACGAGTACTACATCACGCACACCGATGGCTATTGGCGTGTTCAGGATTGCGAGGCCCTCAACGATAAGGGCCACTTTACTGACTGCTCCGAGCTGGTCAACACGGTCTGCGAGGTCGTCGAGCTGCCGTGGATCTGCGGCAAGAGCCTGCACGATAGCTTCTCGGGCGCCACGGTCTACGAGGCCGTTGCTGCCTAACGGCCAACAACTGATATTCTCTCGCAACCGCCGGCGCCGCCCCCGCGCCGGCGGTCTTTTTTGTCGATATGCTTATGTAGAGCCGACCATAAACAACGAGCGTATTGACGATAGTCAAAACTCGGACTAATGTAGAGATATAAATTGGTCAAAACTCGGACTATCGAATGGTGGGAGAGATGAATAGTGCAGTTAGCCTGGTCGATTTCGACCGGATGCTTAACGGGCTTGACCGTATCTATTCGGAGTTCGCGCGTACCTGCGGTCTTTCGGACTGCGCCTACTGGATGCTCGTCGACACGAGTGCAGCGGGCGGAAGCGTTGCCGTGAGTCGGCTGACGAGTGAATGGTTCTACAGCAAACAGACCATCAATTCGGCGATCAAGACGCTTAGGGCGCGAGGGCTTGCGACGTTGGAGTTTGCCGAGGGCAGTCGTAAGAACAAGGTTGTGCGACTGACCGAAGAAGGCGTTCAGTTTGCCGAGCGCTACGCGTTGCCGGCGCAAAAAGCCGAGCAGCAGGCATTCGAGGCGCTCGAGCCGTGGGAACAGCGCGAGATCATGCGCCTGGTCGGTAAATTCTCCCATGTTCTGAACGAAGAGTGCGAGGCATTTAAACGGCAAGTGGCCGCCGAGAACGAGGCTGACGATAAGGGCGAGGGGGACACATGCGACTCTTAATGAGGTTTATGAGGCCGTACCGCGGTCTGATTGCGGTGACGCTGTTTGCGGTGCTGATAGATAACGTCGGTACGCTGTTGGTTCCCACGATGCTGGCGAACATGGTCAACACCGGTATTACCACGGGCGATGTCGACTATATTTTACGTAACGGCCTGTACATGCTTATCGCGACCGGCATGGCCAGCGGCGGCACGGTGCTGGGCTGCTATCTTTCGGCGCGCCTGGCCGCCAACGTGGCCTGCGATATCCGCAATGCCGTGTACGACAAGTCGCTCGAGCTGTCCGCCAGCGACTTTGAGCGCTTTGGCACGGGTTCGATGATCACACGCTCGCTCAACGACATCAACGTGATTCAGCAAGCTGTCCTTCAGACGATTCAGCTGGTGCTGCCGGTGCCGTTCTTAGCCGTGGCGGGCATCATTTTTGCTTGGTTCATCGATCCCGCCATGGGCACGCTGCTGGGCGTGGTGGTTGCGATCGTGCTGGTGGCGGCGGTCTTTACGGTGGCTAACGCCGCGCCGATCTTTATGCGCCTGCAGAGCTTTATCGACCGCATGAACGTGGTGCTGCGCGAGAACATCGTGGGCGTGCGCGTCATCCGCGCATTTAACAAGGAGCGCCACGAGGAGCAGCGCCTGGACGAGGTGTTTAGCGATTACGCGGCCAACGCCATCAAGGTCAACCACCTGTTTGTGGGCCTCGACAGCTCCAGCTTCTTTTTGATGAATATCGCCGAGGTGGCGGTGCTGTGGGTGGGTGGCAACCGCGTGGGCGTCCACGCCATGCAAATCGGCAGCATCTCGGCCGTGTTGGAATACGCGATCTTGATCCTGTTCTTTGTGATGATGGCGCAGATGGTGATTCTGACGCTTCCGCGCGCTGCGGCGTGCCTCAACCGCGCGCAACAGGTGCTCGAAATCGAGCCGAGCATTGTGGACGGCAAGGCTACGCTGGATACGTGCGTGGCGGAGCCTGTTGACGGTGCCGATGCGGTTGCCGTGTTCGACCATATGTCGTTCCGTTTTGACGATGCCGACGAGGACACCCTGTGCAACCTGAGTTTTGCCTGCCGCCGTGGCCAGACCACGGCGATTGTAGGCTCGACGGGTTCGGGCAAGTCGACGGTGGCCAAGCTCTTGCTTCGCTTCCACGATGCCACGAAGGGCGCCATTCGCCTGAACGGCGTCGACCTGCGCGACCTTTCGCAAGACGACATCCGCGGGCGTATCGCCTATGTGCCGCAGAAGGCGTGGCTGTTCTCGGGCACCGTTGCAAGCAACCTGCGCTTTGGCAACGAAGGCGCGACCGAGGCTGACATGCTCCATGCGCTGGAGGTTGCCCAGAGCACCTTTGTGCTCGATCAGCCGCAGGGGCTCGATACACCGGTATCCCAGGGCGGTACGAACTTCTCTGGCGGTCAGCGTCAGCGCCTGGCCATTGCCCGTGCGCTCATGAAGCATGCCGATCTATATATCTTCGATGACAGTTTTTCGGCCCTGGACTTTAAGACCGATGCCGCCCTGCGCCATGCGCTGCAGGACGAGACGCGCGATGCCGCGGTGCTCATCATCGCCCAGCGCATCTCGACTATTTTGCATGCCGATCAGATCGTGGTGCTCAAAGACGGCGAGATCGTGGGCCTAGGCACGCACGACGAGCTCATGGAAACCTGCGAGGTGTACCGCGCTATCGCGGAATCGCAGATGAAGGGAGGTGAGTAGCATGACCGAGGAGCTCAAGAAGCAGGGTATCGCCGATGACGCCGCGGTTGCAGAGACAGTCGAGGAGACGGGCGTCGCGCCCGACCTGGACGAAGCCACCAAGGCGGCGGCGGAGCGCGAGGCTCGCCGCCAGGCACTCTACGAGGAAAACGAGCGCGCCGAGGACGAGCGCGCCCGCGCCGAGGCGGAGCGCATGCGCGACGTTGATGACGGGGACGAGGACGAGACGCCCCGCGACACCTGGGCGACGGTGCGCCGCCTGTGGAGCGAGGCCGCCGGCGACCATTGGCGCTTCTATATCGTGTTCGCGAGCATCGTGTTCTATGTCATCTTTAACACCGCGGCGCCGGCTTACAGCGCCCGCGTGATCGATGAGCTGTGGGGACACATGAAGCTGGCGTTTGCCAACAACACTACCTTTAGCATTACCTGGGAGAACTGCGGCAGGACCATCTTCATCTACTTTATGATCTGGACCGCCGCCGCCTCGTTCTACGCACTCCAGAGCTTTTTGATGTCGAGCGTTGCCGAGCGCCTCAACCTGCGCCTGCGCAACCGCATCGCACAAAAGCTCAACCGCCTGCCGCTTGCCTACTTTGACGCGCATCGTCCCGGCGAGGTCGTCAGCCGTGCGACCAACGACTTGGACAAGATGTCCGAGAGCATGCAGCGCGGCTTGCTACAGCTTCTGGTGTCGATCGGTACCGTGGTGGGCGCCGTGAGCGTGATGTTCGTGTTTAGCGTGCCGCTCACGCTGGTCTTTTTGTTCTTTACGGCGCTTTCGCTGCTGGTGACGAAGGTCGTTTCGCGCCGCACGCACGATGTGACGGGCGAGCGCCAGGAGTGGGTGTCCAAGATTACGAGCGCGGTCGAGGAAGGCTACTCGGGCCGTCTGGTAATCCGTGCGTTTAACCGCGAGCACCAGAGCTCTGCCGAGGTGCACGAGGCTTCGAGGGAGCTGGCGCGCGTGAGCACCAAGGCCGACTTTATGATTAACGCCGTCGGTCCCGCGGTGCGCTTTATCGGCCGCTTGGCGCAGATCGTGATCGCGCTGGTGGGCTGCAGCATGTTGGTTGCCGGGCATATGACCGTCGGCGTGTTCCAGGCGTTCTTCCAGTTTATCTACGAGGCGTCCGAGCCCATGACGCAGCTGTCGTTTACCTTTAACTCGTTGCAGAGCGCGCTGGCGAGCGCCGAGCGCGTGTTCGACCTGCTCGACGAGTCCGAGATGGAAGCCGATCCGTTGCCAGCGGCCGCCGCCAAGCTGCCGGGCAAGGTGGAGGGCCGTGTCGCTTTTGAGCACGTGCGCTTTGGATATTCGCCCGACAAGCCGCTTATGCGCGACGTGTCGTTTACCGCCGAGCCGGGTCAGAAGATCGCAGTGGTGGGGACCACGGGTGCGGGTAAGACCACGCTCATCAATCTGCTCATGCGCTTCTACGAGATCGACGGTGGCCGCATTACCCTCGACGGTGTGGATACGAGCCGCATGGATCGCGGCGAGCTGCGCCAGCAGTTTGGCATGGTGTTGCAGGACGCCTGGCTGTTCGATGGCACCATTGCCGAGAACATCGCCTATGGCTGTCCCGAGGCGACGCGCGAGGAGATTGTCGCGGCTGCACGTGCCGCTCAGGTCGACTTCTTTGTGCGCACCATGCCGCAGGGCTACGACACGCGTGTGGCTAACGATGCCGAGAGCATCAGCCAGGGCCAACGTCAGCTGCTGACCATCGCGCGCGTGCTGCTCAACAACCCGGCGATCCTCATCCTGGACGAGGCGACGTCGAGCGTGGACACGCGCACCGAGCTCGCCATCGGCCGTGCCATGGATGCGCTCATGCGCGGACGCACGAGCTTTGTGATCGCGCACCGTCTGTCGACGATCGTCGATGCCGACCTCATCCTGGTCATGGATCACGGCAATATTATCGAGCAGGGCACGCACGAGGAACTGCTGGCTGCCGAGGGCGCTTATGCCGACCTCTACCTAAGCCAGTTCGCATAAGGTGACAAAGGGGCAGTCCCGCATGTCACATCGAAAAGAAGGCGCGCCGGGGGCGAATTCCCTGGCGCGCCTTTTGTGTTGGCGTCAATGTTGTCGGTGGCCGTCCGCTTCTAGCGCTCGTCCACGAGCTTGGCGACGAGGGCTTTGAGCTCGGCCACCTCTTGCTCGAGTTCCTTGACGCGACGGGCGTTTTCGGTGATGCCCTGACGGTTGAGGGCGCTCTGCTCGGCGGCATCGTCGGGCATGTACTCGCGATGCTGCTTGGCGTCGAAGCTCTCCTCGAACACGCGGCAGCCGTTGCGCTTGATGATGCGCCCGGGCACGCCCACGACGGTGCAGTTGTCGGGCACGTCCTTGACGACGACCGAGTTGCCGCCGATTTTGACGTTGTTGCCGATGTGGATGTTGCCAAGCACCTTGGCGCCCGTGCCCACCGTGACATTGTTGCCCAGGGTGGGGTGGCGCTTGCCGGTCTCGTTGCCGGTGCCGCCGAGCGTGACGCCCTGGTAGAGCACACAGTTATCACCCACGATGGCAGTCTCGCCAATAACGACGCCCATGGCGTGGTCGATAAAGAAGTGCTTGCCGATCTGCGCGGCGGGATGAATCTCGACGCCGGTGATATGGCGGGTGATTTGCGAGAGCACACGGGCGAGTGAGCGATGGCCGTGTTTCCAGAGCCAGTGCTCGGGCACGTGGTTCCACTTGGCGTGCAGACCAGGATAGGAAAGGAAGATGACCAGACCGTTTTGCGCGGCGGGGTCCTGCGCCTGGACGGTCTTGATGTCCTCGCGAATGGTATTGATAAAGCTCACTGGCCGCCCTCCCTTAGCGCCATGGCAATGCGATTCACTAAAGTATAGCGATTCGCTAGGGATTAGGAAGGACAATCTTGGCGGCTTTGGGTGACAAGTGTCAGTTATGCAAACTTGCTGGTAATGAAGTAAGACTTTTGAGGGGTTTGGCCCGCGCCCGCGCCGCAACCGTATACTGGTCAACTTGGACGTGTCCGCGCCCACAACTGAGAGGTTTTGCTTCATGGGTTTCATCAATTTTATCGCCGAGCTGCTTAAGGACCCGCGCACCGCGATCGCCAGCTGGATCGCCGCCGGCCCGCTTATGGCCTACGGCTGCGTGTTCCTAATCATCTTTATCGAGACGGGCGTGGTGTTCTTCCCGTTCCTTCCCGGCGATTCGCTGCTGTTTGCCTCGGGCTTCTTTGCCCATAACGGCGGCTTTAACATCGTGGCGCTTCTGGCCACCGCATGGGCCGCAGCCATCTTGGGCGATCAGTGCAACTTTATGATCGGCCACTTCTTTGGCCGCAAGATCATCGCCTCGGGCAAGGTAAAGGCCATGACGCCCGAGCGCATCAAAAAGTCCGAGGATTTCCTGGATAAGTGGGGCCATCTGGCCATCTTCCTCGGTCGCTTCTTCCCGTTCATCCGCACCTTTGTGCCTTTTATCGCCGGCATGGGCGGCATGCACTGGCGCAACTTTGTCATCTTTAACGTGCTGGGTGGAATTACCTGGTCAACGGTCTTTACGCTGCTGGGTTACTTCTTTGGTGGCATTCCGTTTGTGCAGGAGCACTTTGAGCTGCTGATTATCGGCATCGTCGCCGTGTCGATCATCCCGACCGTGGTCGGCCTGGTTAAGGCTAAGCTCGGTAAAAAGAACGCCTAGTCCGAGTTTGTTTTCGGACGTTAATTCCAAGGCCCGTCATCGGATTCGATGGCGGGCCTTTTGTGTTGAAGGCAAATGAAAATACTTTACTTAGTTAAAGAAAAATGTTTTATCCAAGGCGTGCGGGGAGTACAATCACCTGCATGCGAATCGACGTGCCATCGGCTTCGATGCTGCCCGCGTGTCCTGCCCGGCTCTACGCTTCCGGGTATGCGACGTTGCGACGCGGCCGGCTTCGGTCCTTGCGTGCGGGTTCGCGAGTATGCAACCGTGTATGTAAGGAGCGACATATGACTGTCGAGAAGAAGGATATCGATTGGGGTAGCCTCGGCTTTGGCTACATGAAGACCGATTACAGCTACGAGGCTCATTGGAAGGACGGCGAGTGGGACGAGGGCAGCCTGACCACCGACCACACCCTGCATGTCTCCGAGTGCGGCGGCATCTTCCACTACTGTCAGGAGGTCTTTGAGGGCCTGAAGGCCTACACCGCCGAGGACGGCAGCATTGTCTGCTTCCGTCCCGACATGAACGCCGAGCGCATGTATAACTCCGCCCAGCGCCTCGAGATGCCCCCGTTCCCCAAGGACAAGTTCGTTGAGGCCGTCAAGCAGGTCGTCTCTGCCAACGCCGCATGGGTTCCGCCCTTCGGCTCTGGCGCAACTCTGTATGTGCGTCCGTTTATGATCGGCTCCGGTGACGTGATCGGCGTGGCTCCCGCTCCTGAGTACACGTTCCGCATTCTCGTGACCCCGGTCGGTCCGTACTTTAAGGGTGGCCTCAAGCCTGTCAAGCTGCGCGTTTCCGAGTACGACCGCGCCGCACCGCACGGCACCGGCAACATCAAGGCCGGCCTCAACTACGCCATGTCCCTTAAGCCCACGATGGAGGCTCACCGCGAGGGCTATGCCGAGAACCTGTATCTCGACTCCGAGTCCCGCACCTATGTCGAGGAGACCGGTGGCGCCAACGTCCTGTTCGTGAAGGAGGACGGCACGCTTGTCGTCCCGCAGTCGCACACCGACTCCATCCTGCCCTCCATCACCCGCCGTTCGCTCGTTCAGGTCGCTGAGGACCTGGGCATGACCGTCGATCAGCGACCCGTCGAGTGGGCCGAGGTCAAGGCCGGCACCTTTGTTGAGTGCGGTCTGTGCGGCACCGCTGCCGTTATCTCCCCGGTCGGCGAGATTGACAACAAGGTCTACGGTGCCGACGAGACTGTGACCTTCCCGGCTGGCTACACCGAGATCGGTCCTGTGATGAAGAAGCTCCGCGAGACTCTGACGGGCATCCAGTCTGGTGCTGTTGAGGATAAGCACAACTGGGTTTACACCGTCGCGTAAGCTGTCTTGTATGTCCGGCCCGAGGGCGACCTTCCTTTCCGGCGCGTCCTCGGACATGAAAGAACCCCCGCTGCGCACTACGTGAACTGCACCCCAAAACTTGG
>URWZ01000054.1 GCA_900551625.1 uncultured Collinsella sp. | reverse complement strand
ATGTAGGCATATGGCGACCGGGCTTTGTCCATAAACGCCCCGAGGGTTCTTGCGCGCACATTGCGTGTGGACTTTACCTCGACGGGCACAATTTCCATACGGTCGGTCTGAAGTAGAAAATCGAGCTCGCCATTCGTCCTCCAAGACGACGGCGGCACCCAATAATACGTCTGCAAGCTATTGCCCGAAAATGCCTGCATGACCGAGTTTTCCGCTAGGGCGCCTCGGAAGTCGGAAGATAGCGCTATGGCGGAATCTTCTTTGAGGTCGAGCCAGAGCCGCGGGTTGATACCGAGTTTGTAGAACATAAGGCCCGTATCGAGAAGATAGACCTTAAAGAAACTTCCGTCTTCCTCGTCGAAGGGGACGAGGGGAGGTTCGATGCCTTCGGTCAGGTTGTTGACCGATATGATGCCGGCGCCCTCGAGCCAGTCGAGTGGCTCGATGAGCTTGGCGCGACGGCCTCCGCGTTCGACCTCGGAGTACTTGAATTTTTTTGTGGACGATCTCAGCAGCTGGGACGGAATGGAGCGCCAGACCTTGCGCGCCGCCACGCCGCTGATCCCGTTTTCGGGGTCGGTCATATCGGCGGTATAGGTCTCGTCGATTTCGCGCTGCTCGATGCGCGCATCCTCGATGGATAACGTCTTGCGATATGCGTTGACGGCGGCGGGCATGCCGCCCACGATCTGGTATCGATGAAACAGGCTGAGTGCGGCTTGGTGCGCGGCGTAGGTCTCGAGCGTGCCGGCGTGGGCACGAATGGCATTAGCCATCTGCTCCTCATCGAGCGCCCAGAGAAACTCCTCGAACGACATGGGATGCATGGTCTCTTGACGAACGCCGCTGGGAAAAGGCAACTTGCGCTTGCGCGTGGCGACGCCGAGCTGGCTGCCGGTCGCGCATATGCGCCAGCCCGAACCCGAAAAAAAGCGAAGCGAGTTGAGCGCCCGTTCGCAGAGCTGTACCTCGTCAAACAGGATGAAGGCGGTCTCTTTGCGAATGGGGGTGCGTTTATAGTCTGAGATTCGCGCCACGATGGCGTCAACGTCGTCGGTGGGACAGTCGAACAGCGGAGCGATCAGCTCAAGATCGGTCTGAAAGTCGAGTTTGACAAACGCATCGCCGGCGATTCGTCTGCCGATTTCCTCGGCAACGTACGTTTTGCCTACGCGTCGCGCACCACGGATGAGGAGGGGGCGCGACGCGTCCTTTGTCGCCCATGATTCGATCACGGATTCGATTGATCTGCGCATGGGGCCGCCTTTCTGATTTCGTGTACTTCAGATACATAGTTTAGTACAATTTCGTGTACTTGAAATACACGAAATTGTAGAAAGCGCGTATCTGAAGTACGTGAAATTGCGCTGCTGGAGCTTGCAGGTGGATAAGCACTACCCGTATGGGACGGTTTTCACCGGTTGCTCGCCACCTTGGGCTATGTTCGCCCCTATGCCTGCATCCGGGGCTGTGCTGATTGACGACGGCGCTCCCAACGAGCCAGCTTAATCGTCACCAGCGTGAGGGCCCAGGCCACAAGCGAGAACGCGGCGCCCACTGCGCCCACGTACGCAATGCCAACGCTGCTTACCACGGCGCCGCCCACTGCGGTGCCAAACGAGATGCCGACGTTAAACGCCATGGGCTCAACCGAACTTGCGAGTACCATCGACTTGGGATGGCGGCTGCGTGCCACGTCCATAAAGTGCGTGATGCATGAGACCGAGAACAGGTACATGAGCATCGCCAGGCTAAAGACAAAGACCAGCGCGAGCGGCATGGCGGCGCCCACGGCAAACAGCCCGAGCAGTGCCGCCGCCTGCAGCACAAACGTAACCAGCAGCGCCTTCATGCCAAAACGCGCATCGATCCATCCGCCCAGGATGTTCGAGATCAGGCAGAACACGCCATAGGCCATAAGTGTGGTGCTCGCCTGAACGGTATCCATGCCCAGCACCTGCTCCAGATAAGGCGTCACGTAGCCGTAGAATACGTAGACCGAGCCCACGCCAAACAAGAAGATGAGCATGCCGGTGATGATACTCGGCTCGCGTAGTAGCCCCGCCTGCTCGCGGAAGGTGGCGGGCTCATCGGTCTGCCCGGCGCGAGGCATAAACGCCACGAGCGCGCTACAGATCAAAACGGCAAAGGTCAGCGTGCCGTACATGGCCACGTGCCAATCGAGTGTGTCGGCCACAAACTTGCCAATCGAGGTCACAAAGACCATCGCCACGGAAAACGCGCCGTACACGACCGAGATGGCAAGTGAGGTTTGCTGCGGGGATAGCAGCTCAGGGATGTACGTCACGCCCACGGCGAGCAGCGCACCCGAGACAGAGCCCAGGACAATGCGTGAGATAAACAGCACCTGGAAGTTGGGAGCCAACGCCATGACCAGGTTGCCGAGCACAAAGACGACGCTATAGCACACGAGCAGCTGGTAGCGGCGGAATCGCCCCGTGCTGAGCGCGAGCACCGGCGTCGCGATAGCGTAGACGAGCGCAAACACGCTGATGAGCTGGCCCGCAGTGGCAAGTGATATGCCGAGTTCCGTTGCCAAGTCGCTTTCGATGCCGATGACCACGAACTCGGAGCAGCCGAGCGAGAATCCCAACAGCACGAGCAGCGCCAGGCAGAGCTTGGTGCGCGCGGGGGAGAGCGCGGCGGCGGTTGGCTTACTTTTAGGCGTGGTTGCGGCGGTCAAGGTTGTCACTCCAATGTCGCATGAATAAGCGGGATTCAATCCCTGCAACTCTAACAGAATGTGACAAAGGGGCAGTCCCTTTGTCACATGGAGGGCTTGCCTGTATAGTCGCAATACAGGCGAAGATGGTCTCAGGTACATCGCGGGCGGCAGGAGATCCCATGGGTATGCACACGACAAAGGTTGCAGTGGGCGAGGGCAAGTTTGCGCTCGAGGCCCAGCTGACGGTGACGCCGCGAGGCATGGCGGTGTACGCCTGCTCGCCGGAGTTTGCGCACCTGGGCGCCACGGCGCAGGCCATTCCGCGCCCCGAGCCCGGCCGTACGGCAACGGTGAGCATCCTGGCCGTTCCGTGCCATCGAGACGAGATCCCGGCGCACGATATCGCGGCGGCGCTGGCCACGCGCTTTGGCGTGCCGGTAGTTGCAAGCACGGGTTTTCATGTTGAACAAGCGAGCGGTGACGACCTGCAGCGCGTGCTCGACACCACCAAGGAGCTCATCGCCGCGCTCGAGGAAGCCGCAGCCCGCATTCTGCGCGCCGGCTGGGATGAGGGCGGTGCGGGCGCCGAGGTCGTGGCGGTCGATGCTGCGACCGGCGAGGCGCTTGGTCCCGTCGACCGCATCGAGGCCCATGCTGGTGAGGGCATCCTGCATCAGGCATTTCTGACGCTTCTGGTCGAGGGCCGGGGCGAAGACGCGCGCCTGCTGCTCTGTCGCCGCAGTCCGCTCAAGCGCCTGTGGGGCGGGGTGCTGGCCGATAGCTGCGCCGGCCATCCGCTCCCCGGGGAAGACGTCGCGGCCGCCACGGCGCGCCGCATCAACGAAGAGCTCGGCATTACGCGCGAGCCCGATCAGCTCAAGCACCTCGGACACGTGGTGTACCGCGAGGACCACGGTGACGGTCGCTGCGAGTGCGAATGGTGCGAGGTCTACCTTGCCCATGTTGAGCCGGGCGAGCTGCATATCAACCAAGAGGAGATCTCGGAAGTGCGTCGCGTGGCTCCGTCCGAGCTCAAAGGCTACCTGCAGGGTCACCCCGAGCAGCTGGCCCCCTGGCTCCGCGAGGCCCTCGGCGACCCATTCATCCGCACGGCCCTCGCTATGTAAAAAAGACAGTCCCTTTGCCACATCCAAACCGTCACAACATTCGGCGAAAATCTCGAAATCGAGGAAAAGCGTCGAATGTTGTGACGGTTTTTGTCTAGGGAATCGCTTCTCATCCAAAAAATCCGCTTGACTGTATTGCCGCAACACAGCGCAACGTAAGGGGTGTCCGATAACGGGCGCCCCTTTTTAAGCGGCAACATGGCTGCGAATTCGGAGCGCCCCCAACAAGAAAGGTGGGGAGATGGAAGCGGAAAAGAAGGCGTTTAAGATCACCAAGCGCGAAATTGGCTTTGTGCTGGGTATCGTTGTCTTTTTGCTGGTGAAGTTTCTTCCTTTGGCGGAGCTGAGCTCGACGGTCGAGCTCACGGTCGGCGGTCAGACCTGTCTGGCACTGACGCTCGCCACGGTGGTGTTCTGGGCATGCGGCGTGGCACAGCCGGGCTTTGTGGGCCTGCTCTACTGCGCACTGCTCGTCCTGTTCAAGGTGTGCGTGGACGACACGGGCGCCGCGAGCATCTCGGCGACGGTCGCCTCCACGTTTAGCTCGTGGACCAAGGCCACCATGTGGCTCGTCATCGGCGCCTACCTCATCGCCAGCACGGTCAAGGAGTCGGGCCTGGGCGAGCGCATCGCCTACGCGTTCATGCTCAAGTTCGTGCGCGACGCCAAGTCGCTCATCATCTCGATCTTCGCGCTCACCTTTGTCCTGTCGCTGCTGATCCCGCATCCGTTCCCCCGCGCCTTCCTCATCCTCGCCGTCGTCTCGGTCATCGCCGAGTCCGCCGGCTACGGTGACGACGACAAGGGCAAGCTCGGCTTCCTCGTGTTTGCCGCTGCCGCCCCGGGTTCCATGTTCTTCCTGACGGGCGACTCCACGCTTAACCCGCTCGTTGCGCAGTACAGTGCCGAGGCCGGCGGCATGAGCCCGTCCTTCGTCGACTGGTTCCTGTACATGAGCGTGCCTATGCTGGTTGCGCTGCTGTGCACCCTGTTCCTGGGCCTTTTCCTCTTTAAGCCCAGCAAGGAGCTCGTCTACGATCGCGAGCAGATCGTGGCCAAGCAGGCCGCGCTCGGCAAGCTCTCCGTCAAGGAGATCCGCACCATCGTGTGGCTTGTCATCGCCATCGCGCTGTGGCTCACCGTCTCGGGCGACTATATCGGCTGGGTCACCCTGGCCATTGGCGTTGCTCTCGCCATGCCCATCATCGGCGAAGTCCTCACTCCCGCCAGCTGGAACGCTGTCGACATCAAGTCCCTCATGTTCCTGACGGCCGCCATGGCCGTGGGCTCCGTGGGCGGTGCCACCGGCATGAACGCCTGGATCGCCGACGTCGTGCTCCCCAGCTCCGTGCCTGAGAACATCTTCCTGTTCGCCCTGCTCGTCGCCGCGCTTTCCATGATCATCCACATGTTCATGGGCTCGGTCATGGCCGTGCTCGGCGTGTGCGTGCCGGCATTTATCAGCTTTGCCGCCGGCTCCAGCGTGAGCCCACTCGCCGTGGCGCTCATCGTCTTCACGTCCATCAACATCCACTACATCCTGCCGTTCCATAACCTGCCGATCCTTATCGGCGAAGGCAAGGACGCCGGCGGCTACACCTCCAAAGAGGCTATGCGCATGGGCATCCCCCTCACCGCGGTCGTCTTTGTCGTCGTGCTGGTCGAGGCCGCCTGGTTCCACCTCTTTGGCCTGATGTAAGCGGTCGAGCGCCCCGGCTGTAAGCAGCCAAGCGCTTGAACTTCGAGTGGTCGAGCGCTCCATTTGTGAGCGCCGCGGCCCCATTACGTTACCCCGTCCGGCGGCACCCCGTCGCCGGACACTCTCCCGAAAGGAGTACGCCATGTCCACTACCGATGCTTCCCAGATCCACGACCTGCGTTCCGCGCTCGACTTTTTGCGTGAGATGCCGGGCCAGCTGCTCGAGACCGACACCCAGGTCGATCCCGATGCCGAGGTCTCGGGCGTCTACCGTCACGTCGGTGCTGGCGGCACCGTCATGCGCCCGACCAAAGAGGGTCCGGCGATGGTCTTCAACAACGTCAAGGGCTTTGACGACGCCAAGGTCTGCATCGGTATGCTTGCCAGCCGCAAGCGCGTTGCCGCCCTGCTCGACCTGGACGAGGAGCACCTGGGCCTCGAGATCGGCAAGCGCTTCGAGAACCTGATCGCCCCCGAGCAGATCGCCGAGGGCAAGCACGTCGACTGCCAGGAGGTCGTGTACAAGGCGACCGACGAGGGCTTTGACCTGCGCAAGATCGTTCCCGCTCCCACCAACACGCCCGTTGACGGCGGCCCCTACATCACCATGGGCCTCGCCTATGGCACGAGCCCCGATGGCACCCAGTCCGACGTAACCATCCACCGCTTCTCCTGCGTCGACAAGGACAAGCTCGCCATGTGGATCACCCCGGGCAGCCGTCACCTGGGTGCGTTCTTTGACGAGTACTGCCAGCGCGGCGAGGATATGCCCATCTCCATCTCCATCGGCCTGGACCCCGCCGTGTACATGTGCTGCGGCTTCGAGGCTCCCACCACGCCGCTCGGCTTCAACGAGCTGCAGATCGCCGGCGCCCTGCGCGGCCGCGCCGTCGAGCTTGCCGACTGCGTCACCGTTCCGCAGAAGTGCATTGCCAATGCCGAGTACGTGCTCGAGGGCTACCTCATGCACGACGAGACCATCAACGAGGATGTCAACGGCCACGGCTACGCCATGCCCGAGTTCCCCGGCTACACCGGTGGCGCCAAGGTCTGCCCGGTGATCAAGATCACCGCCGTCACCACGCGCGTCAACCCCATTATGGAGAGCTGCATCGGCCCTTCGCACGAGCACGTGTCCATGGCCGGTATCCCCACCGAGGCCTCCATCTACAAGATGGTCGAGACCGCTATCCCGGGCCGCCTGCTCAACGTTCACGCCGCTCCCTGCGGTGGCGGCAAGTTCGTTGCCATCATGCAGTTCAAGAAGTCGAGCAAAAATGACGAGGGCCGTCAGCGCAACGCCGCCATGCTCGCCTTCTCGGCGTTCTCCGAGCTCAAGCACGTCATCCTTGTCGACGAGGATGTCGACATCTTCGATATGAGCGACGTGATGTGGGCCATGACCACACGCTTCCAGGCCGACGTGGACCTCATCACCATCCCCGGTTGCCACTGCCACGTGCTCGATCCGTCCAACGACCCCGCGTTCGATCCTTCGATCCGCGAGCACGGTATCGCCTGCAAGGCCATCTTCGACTGCACGGTTCCGTTTAACCTCAAGAAGAACTTCATCCGCTCGCAGTTCATGGAGATCGATGAAGAGAAGTGGGCCGCCGAGCTCGCCTTCTAGTAAGTAGCCCTACCAAGTAGTTAAGGAGTTGTCATGCCTGAGTCTTCTGTTCGTCCCCGTCGCATTGTCGTTGGCGTGTCTGGCGCCAGCGGTGCGGCACTGGGCCTTGAATGCCTCAAATGCCTGCGCCAGGCCGGCGCTGAGTCGGCGCTTGTCGTCACGCGCGGGGGAGAGATCACCATCGAGCAGGAGCTCGGCATGACGCTCGACGAGTTTGCGTGCTATGCCGATGTGGTCTACGACAACAAGAACATTGGCGCTGCCATCGCAAGCGGCACCTATCCGGTCGACGGCATGATCGTGGCTCCCTGCTCCATGAAGACGCTCGCCGGCATCGCGAGCGGCTACAGCGAAAACCTGTTGCTGCGTGCGGCCGATGTGCAGATGAAAGAGCAGCGCCGCCTGGTGCTTATGGTGCGCGAGACGCCCTTCAGTGCGATCCATGTCGACAACATGGCACGCCTGGCGCGCGTGCCGGGCGTCATGCTCATGCCGCCCATGCTCACGTTTTACAACGGCCCCGCCACGCTCGATGAGGCGGTGCATCACATCGCCGCCAAGGCACTCGAGGCCGTCGGCGTGTCGTGCGCCAACTATAAGCGCTGGTCATAGGCATCTTTAGGGTAGGATACGAGTAGTGTTTGAGCCCGCTGCCCCTGTGGGCGGCGGGCTTTTCGTGTCAAAGGGTGTGTCGGGAGGACCTATGCAGACGGGTATGTATGCGATTAGCGAGATGGCGAGCTTGTTTAACGTTTCGCGCCAAACGCTCATCTACTACGACAAGATCGGTCTGTTTAAACCCGCCGTGGTTAACGAAAAAGGCTACCGTTTCTATTCGCCCACGCAGATCCCGCTCATGCGTCTGATCTGCATGCTGCGCGACTTGGGACTGGAACTCGATGAGATCGATCGCCTGACCTCGACGTTCGACATTGGAGAGATGACCGATCACCTGCGCTCGCGGGTGCAGGCGCTCGACGAGCAGATTGCCGGGCTCAAAGCCGAGCGCGCGAGCGTGCAGGAGCGGCTGAGTTTTTACGACGAGGCGGTCTATTGGCGCGAGCGCGAGGGCAAACCGGAGCTCAAGCAATTCGAGCGCCGCTACGTGGTCTTTGAGGAGTTCCCGAGCGATATCGAGCGTGGCCGCTCGATGCTGCACCCCACGCTCATGCGGGCGATTCTGCGCATGCGTGCGCTCACGGGCACACGCCCCATGCGCGGTTGGGGCGCCATGCTGCGTCGCGAGGCGCTGCATTCCGACGACCCCATCGCCGGTGCCGGTTCCTTTGCCGTGTTGCCGCGTGGTGCCGAGGAAATACTGCCGAGCGATCCTGCCGAGCTGGCGGAGATTGGCGTCGAGGTGCTGCCCGAGGGCACGTACCTGTGCATGAGTCGCTGGGGCATGCCGTACGAGCCCGAGGGTATCCGCGCCATCGTGGCCTGCATGGACAGGCACGCGCTCCAGCCCATCGGCAATGCTTTCGATTTTTGCTACCTGGACACCACGAGCTACGACGAGTCTCACCAAGAGGACTTCTGCTGTATCCAAATCCCCGTCGCCCTCAAATAACTTGCGGTGAAATAGTCCCTAAAATCGGCCTTCA
>URWZ01000053.1 GCA_900551625.1 uncultured Collinsella sp. | reverse complement strand
CTGCTGGGGCATGGCGGCGGGGCGCTGCTGCTGCGGGGCAGCAAACTGCTGCTGGCCGGCGCGCGGGGCGCTGGCGGCACGGCTTGCCGCGGAGTTGTTCTGGCCCAGGCCGTTTTGATAGGCGCGCTCTTCTTCGTACAGGCGGCCGAGCGTGGGGGCATCGACGTTCTCGGCAAAGACCGAGAACTTACCGGCACGCAGCTGCGGGTCGATCATAAAGCGAACGAGGGGTTCGCCGACAAACACATAGCGGCGCTTTTCGGCCTGTGCCTTCACAAACTCGCGGACTTCGCGCGAAAGCTCGGGGTAGAACGGGGCGAGCATGGGATCGTCGTCGGCGGCGATAAGGATGGTATAGAGTGCCGGCGCGGTGTTGACGCCGTTGATCACCAGAGTCTGATCCTCCATGTCGCGAGCGGCCTGCTTGGCAAGCTTCTTAAAGGAGAACGGGGCACGGGTGGCACCGAAGATGCCGGCCACGTGGTCCTCGAAGATGTTCAGGAAGTTCACGAAAGATCACTCTCCGTATAGGTTCTTTGGTATCCGAGCAAATATAGGCATATCCCAACGATTATAGAGGATAGGGTTCCCGCAACCGCCGCCTTGACGACGACCGCGGCCGCAAGGCTGGCAATTTCCATATGGTGTGCAAGACAGAGCGACGCCGCGGTGCCTATTCCGCAGCCGGCGATGGCAGCGATTGCAGCCAGGTTCGAGCCCTGCTCGGCACGCCTGGCATGGGCGTTGAGCAGCAGAGATGTCAGTGCAGCTGTCGCCGCGACAAGCACAACGGCAGCCCAGAAGAGCATGTCTCCCAGCGCCGCGGCAACATTGCCGAGCCCCAGCACGCCTCCGGCGGAAAGCGCAACCGTAGCCAGGCGGCCAAAAAGCGCGCCCATCCCCGTAGCGGCCGCGGCGCTTGCCGGGCCGAGCCAAAAGGCCGCGATGCCGGCGGCGACCCCGGCGGCAAGGAGGACGTCACCCGTTAGACAGCCAAGTGCTACCGCGCAGGTGAGCGCCGCGCTCGCGGCCGCCTCGGTGCGTCCCCAGGCGATCCACCAACCGGACATGGTGGCGGCAAAGAGCACCGCGACGGGTAGCATCGACAGGATGCCCTGCGTCTGCATGGTGGCGTTGGCCATAAGTACCAAAAAGCCCACGGCCGAGATGGCCGAGCCAATCTGCGGGGCCAGGCCGGCGGCCGCCCCAATTGCGATGGCCGCGGCAATAAGTCCGGGAAGCGCCGCGACGCCAGCCGTCTGCATGATCAAAAAGCTAAAGGCACCGCACGTTAGCGCCGAGATGGCGCGCATGGTGTAATCGCGCGCGTGGCTCCAGCGCGTGCCGGCCCAGCCGAGTGCGGGGTCGACCTCGATGGTGTCGTCCTCATAGGGTAACGATTCGATATCGTCTGCCGCGCGCTCGTCATCCGACAGCTCGCCCACCATCTGCTCCAGGCTGCGACGGCCCTCGCGCACGCTGCCCAGACCGGCAAGGAGCTGGTCGCAAAATGCCTCGATGCTGTTGGGGCGGTCTTGCGGCATGGGGGAGAGGGCGCTCATGAGCGCAGCCTCGGCTCCCGGGGGAAAGTGCGGGATGAGCTCGCTGGGGTAGGTGGCACCGCCGATGATACGGCCGAGCGAGTCGCCGGGCGTGGCGGCCATAAAGGGGGCGCTGCCGCACAGGCCCTCGTAGATCACGCAGGCGAGGGCAAAGACATCGGCGCGCTCGTCGACTGTGCCGGTCTCGATATCGAGCTGCTCGGGTGGCATGTAGCCGATGGTGCCGCCGCGCGAGCCGCCAAAGCCGCCGGCAGACGACAGTCGCGCCATGCCAAAGTCGGTGAGCTTTACGTTGCCCGAGTGGTCGATGAGCACGTTGGCGGGCTTAATATCCAGGTGGAGCACGCCGTTGCTATGGGCGAAGGTGAGCGCCTGGCCCAGCGCGTCGGCAATTGCCGCGGCCTCGTCAAAGGTGAGCGAATGGCCGTCCACGCGATGCAAAAAGTCGGCGAGCGACATGCCGTCGACATATTCCATGACGAGGTAGGCATAGGCGGTATCGTGCGTAAAGTCGATAACCTGCACGATATTGGGATGTTGAAGCATGGCGGCGGTGTGTGCCTCGCGCAGGACATCCATGATGTCGCTGGCGGGCATGCCGGCACCGCTTGTGAGGGGGATGCGCTTAATGGCGACGCGACGGCGCAGGTGCGTGTCGCGGCAAATCTCGATGGAGCCAAAACCGCCGGTCGCAAGCGTCTCGAGCGGCTGGAACCGCTTGAGCAGCTCGCGAGAGCTGGTGCCCTCCAAGGGAACGTCCGGCGAGAACCGGTCGGTATGTTGCGAGAAAAGCGGCATGGCCAACCCTCGTGCGTTTAAAGTTCGTTTGCGAGCGGCGGGCGCGGAGCCGAGCCGTTCGCGGTGGCATAGATGCTGCTAGTGTAGCACGCTCGGGTGCATGGTGAAGGTAGCGGGGCGAGGTGGCCTATCTGACTTGGCCTTAGCGCTTCTTCTTGTTCTTCTTCTGCTTGCGCTGTTTGGCCTTTGCATTCTTAGGCTCGCTTTCCTGCTTGGCCTTGGCAGCGGCCTTTTCGGCCTTCATCTTTTTGCGTTTGGTCTCGATGCGCAGCTTTTTGTTGATGCGCGTCTTGAGGAAGGAGCCAAACTGCTCGGCATCACCACGCACAAAGGTGTCCTTAGGGATCGTCACGCCCTGGTCGGCGAACATGGCCACAAAGATGCGCTCGCCGTCGAGTACATGGTCGAGCTTCTCAAACGGGAAGAACTGCGACTTGCCGCTCTTGCCCCAGACCATCAGGCCGTCCTCGTTGGCGGCGACGCGGCGGTAGCGGCCGCCCATGGACTCGTCTGCCTCGACGGCTTCGATAAAGTCGCGCGCGAGCGTATGGTGCAGATTTTTGCTCCACCAGGCCAAAAAGGCGCCGAATACGATTAGGACGACGCCGAACTTGATCCAGTTGCCGCCGGCCACCAGCATGCCGATGCCGATGAGCGCGGCAATTGCCGCGGCGACATACAGCGAGCCGCGACGCCTGGGCGAGGCGACCAGGCGCGCAAAGTCGGTGACGAGGTCGTTTTCGTACTGGTACTCGTTGAGGTACAGAATGCCGTCGTCGGCTGCGGCCTGCTCCTCGAGCGCGACCTCGACCTGGTCGGCTGCTTCGGAGGGAACGAGGTTGCTCTCTGCGTCTGCCATGCTCTTTGGACTCCTATCGCGGCGGGCTCGCCGTACGGGTTATTATGGATGCAGTATGCCGTGCGACCGCATGGCCGCCGCGGCAACAAGACTCAGTATACCCGGGGGAGCACCCATGGAATCGTTGTACCGAAAGTATCGCCCGCTCACCTTCGACTCCGTGGTGGGCCAGCAGCATATCGTCTCGACGCTCGAGCACGCCATCACCGAGGGGCGCCTGTCCCATGCGTACCTGTTCTGCGGACCGCGCGGCACGGGCAAGACCACCATGGCGCGTATTCTTGCCAAGGCGCTGCTCTGTCGCAATGCCGAGGCGGCGCGCGCCGAGGGTGCGAGCGGCTGCATGCCCGACGGCACCTGTGAGGAATGCGAGCTCATCGCCGAGGGCAACCACCCAGACGTCTACGAGCTCGATGCCGCAAGCCGTACCGGCGTAGACAACGTGCGTGAGGAAATCATCAACTCCGTCAACTTTGCCCCGGTGCGTGGCAAGTACAAGATCTATATCATCGACGAGGTCCACATGCTCACGACGGCGGCGTTTAACGCGCTGCTCAAGACGCTCGAGGAGCCGCCGGCGCACGTGATCTTTGTGCTGTGCACCACCGACCCGCAAAAGATTCTGGAGACCATCCTCTCGCGCTGCCAGCGCTTCGATTTCCACCGCATCGGTAACGAGGATATCGAGCGTCGCCTGGCATACGTGTGCGAGCAGGAGGGCTTCGATTACGACGACGAGGCGCTGGCTATCGTGGCGCGCCATGCCAAGGGCGGCATGCGCGACGCGCTCTCCACGCTGGAGCAGCTGAGCGTTTTTGGCAACGGCGCCGTGCATGCGGACGATGCCCGTTCGCTTTTGGGCGAAGTTTCGGACCAGATTCTAGGCGAGTTTGCGCGCGCCATTGCTGATCGCGATGTCGCCGAGCTGTATGGGCTCATTCGCGCACAGGTCGAGGAGGGCAATGACCTGCTTGAGCTGACGCGTGACTTGGTGGCGCATGTGCGCGACGTGTATGTTGCCTGCGTTGCCGGTGCCCGTGCCGAGCTGTTTGAGGGCGGCTCCGAGCAGGCCGAGGCGCTTGCTGCCGAGGCCGCTGCCTTTGGCGAGCATCCTGCCGACCGCCTGGCCCGTGTGCTGATAGTGCTCGACGATGCCGCACTGGAGATGAGGGGTGCGAGCGACGTGCGCCTGGTGCTCGAGATCGCCTGCACGCGTCTGGCACGTCCCGAGGCTGATTTAACGATTGAGGCATTGGCCGAGCGCGTGGCACGCCTGGAGGCCATGGTTGCCAACGGCGCCGTGCCGGCGAGCGTGGCTGCTGCTCAAGCGAGTGCGCCTGCTGCATCCGCACCCGCTGTCCAGCAGCCGACGCTGATCTCGGGTGCCCGGGCTGCTGCCCCTGTGGCATCTGCCGCTCCCGCTGCTACGTCCGCGCATCAGGGCGGCATGCCTTGGGACCGCGGCGCTGCTGTTCCGGCTGCCCAGCCTGCACCCAAGTCCGCGGCTCCGGCTCCCGCGCCCAAGCCTGTAACGCCTGCACCTCAGCCCGTTGCGGCTCCGGCTCCCGTGCCTGCTGCATCGACCGTGCCGGTGTCCAAGCCCAACAACGCCGCTGAGGTTGCCGCCGCCGGTGCTGCCGAGACCCCCGCGGTCGAGGACGCCGGCGAGCTCCAGCGCAAATGGGCCGAGGTCGTCGAGCGCGTCAAGGCTCGTCAGGCTTCCTACGCAGGCCTGCTGCTCAACGCCCGCGCCACGGCCGACGACGGCTCCAAGCTCACGGTTTCGTTCCCCGCGGGCTCGACCTTTGCTATCAAGATGCTCGGTCGCGCCGACACACAGTCGGTGGTTCTGCCGACAGTCAGTGCGGTCTTCGGTCGTCGTACCGTCGACTATGTCCTGGATGGGGGTGGCACGCCGGCTCCTCAACATGAGGAGCATTCTCCATCTGCACGGGCTGCGGCATCTGCGGACCCGCAACCCGTGTCCTCGGCGGCCCCTGTATCCTCGAGCGCCAGCGCTCCGCAGCAGCAAGCGACGCCGGTGATGGCACCGACCCCGTCGGCGCCTAAGCCCGCCACGCCCAAATCTGCTGCTCCGGCTCCCGCGCCCAAGCCCGCCGCCGCGCCTGCGTCTAAGTCATCCGACCTGGCTAAGGCCCCCTGGCTGCGCTCCGACAACCCTGCCGGCGCTCCTGCCACGGGCAAGCTCCCGACCGAGCCAGCGCCCCGTGCGCCCGAGCGCTCTGCCGCTCCCAAGGCTCAGCCGTCTGCGCAGTCCGCTCCGTGGGAATCCGAGCAGGTTCCCTACGACGATGCCATGGTCGGCGGTTTTGCTGCCGATGCCGGCGGGGACGATCTGCCGCCGTTCGACGTGCCGGGTGCGGCGTCCGCGCCCAAGCCCGCTGCAGCTGCCCCCAAAGAGGAGGACGCCCCCGCTGCCCCTTGGGAGTCCAACCCAGGCGCGGGCAGCCCCTTCGGCCATCAGGGCGCAGCCCCGAGCATCCCGCAGACCGAGGACGAGGCCAAAGCCCTCATCCGCAGCGTCTTCGGCCAGGCCACCATCTTCAAGCCGGTGGAGTAGCTGCGCGGGCGGGCATACTGCTCAAGAAGAGAACTCTTTGTCCGGGCGCATCTGTATTTCGGACATGTGTAATGTGGTGCCGCGTATATCGCATTCGAGTAGACAGGTACGTGACGGTCGGCCTAGGATGCTGAGGTCGATACGATACGTTGCATGGCTGTCCGTGTACTCGACTTGCTCGGCGCTGACGGTTGCTCCGATTGTCGAGAAAACGCCTAGTTCGGCATCGACAATCTTGGAGTCCTTTATCTTGACCTTGAACTCTTGGTAGAGGGACGGGCTGTTGTAGTAAATGGTTCGGGTTCCGTCGGTGCACTCATCGGTCGCTTCCCATTTGACGACGGGCTGGTCCGAGCTGGCTACCAGCAGTTCTGCTCCAAAGGCTATAGCATGGGTGATGACAACCAGCAATGCCCAGCCGACAAAGAGATAGAGAACCACATATGCAACGGGGTGTTTTGAGCGGATGTTTTGGAGCGCGTCGGGGGCATTCATGGGGTACCTCCAAATTGCTATCTATGGCAATCAAATTATACCCCGCCGTCATGAGCGCCACCTCGAGTAGTGGCTCGGCATTTAGCCATTTAGCGGTACGCATTAAATGTCGGATTCCGGCTCTACAAGATTTAGCTTTCAATATTATGCAGATGCGAATTATTCAACTTTGCATAATCTTTGGGTGCGGCTTGCACTCCAGGACATGTATATCGACTGAGGTAGCGTGTCCGCCCCGCTCGCTGGCCGCGCGCCGTGGTACGATTTTTGAGTTTGAAAGTCCCGCCGCGCCCCGGCTGCCCTTGCAGCTTGTCGCGCGGCCGCACGTAAAGGAGCCATCATGGCCGGTATGAACATGCAGCAGATGATGAAGCAGGCTCGCAAGATGCAGGAGCAGCTTGCTGCCGCGCAGGAGAACCTCAAGTCCCAGACCGTCGACGCCTCTGCCGGCGGCGGTATGGTCAAGGTGACCGTTAACGGCGAGATGGAGCTCGTCAACCTCACCATCGATCCCGATGCCCTCGATCCCGAGGACGTCGATATGCTGCAGGACATGATCATGGCTGCCGTCAACGAGGCCGTCCGCGGCGTCAACGAGCTCGCCAACAAGCAGATGGGCGCCATCACCGGCGGCCTCAACATCCCGGGCATGCCGTTCTAAGACACGCATATATATGAGTGCGAATCACAGTCTGCAAAAACTGCTCGATGAGCTGGGTCGTCTGCCGGGCATTGGTCCCAAGTCGGCCCAGCGCATAGCCTATTACCTGCTCGAGGCCGATGCCGAGGAGGCCCGCCGCCTGGCCGAGGCCATCCTGGAGGTCAAGCAGGAGGTCCACTTTTGCAGCCGTTGCTTTAACTACGCCACGGCCGACGAGTGTTCCATCTGCCAGGACCCGATGCGCGATACCACTCGCATTTGCGTGGTGGGCGAGCCGCGCGACGTTCAGGCAATCGAGCGCACGGGCAGCTACCATGGCCTGTACCATGTGCTGGGCGGCGTGATCAGCCCCATGGACAAGATCGGCCCCGAGCAGCTGCATATCCGCGAGCTGCTGGCGCGCCTGGGCCACGAGGACATCCACGAGGTCATTATCGCCACCAACCCCAACATTGAGGGCGAGACCACGGCGAGCTACCTTGCTCGCACCATCAAGCCATTGGGCGTTGAGGTATCGCGTCTTGCGAGCGGCCTTCCCGTGGGCGGCGACTTGGAGTATGCCGACGAGCTTACGCTTGGCCGTGCTATCGAGGCCCGCCGCGCGATCTAGGCGGCGTCAGCTCCGCGGCATGTCCCGTCGACCTGCCGCACGGGGCACTCATAATTGGGCGCACGTTCATGCATTTGTTGTTCAACAAACCTGCTTTTCATCCGCTTATCGCGTGGATGGGTCCGGTCGCACCTCGTATTTGCCCATTCGTTGCGCAACCTTTTGGGTTCGCTGATACACTCAAATGTGAATATGAAAGAATGCGCCGCTTTTAAGCGGCGTGTTTTTGTTGGAGGAGAACGCATGCGGCCCGGGGGTACTCAGACAAAGCATGGCGCCGCGGTGCGCATGCGACGCCGGCTGGGCCTGGCGCCTTGGGCGTATGTGCTGCTGTCTTGCTCGCTCGTGCTGGTCATAGCCGGTGTTTCGGCTTATGGCATGACGGTGCCGTCCATGGTGCAGGCGCATGCTGCGCGCGAGCTGCATATTGGGCGCAAGGCCAAAAGCGACTTGGGAACGACAACCGGATATGCGTGGGCGAGTGTGGTCGGGCGCACCGTGTTTGGCGTCGATCCCGCGGACGAGAGCGAGCAGGCATCCAACGAGATCACGCTGGCAAACGGCAAGACCATCGTGCTCACCAACACCAAGGTCATTACGAAGCTTTCCAATAACAGCGTGGCTTCTGTCGTTAACAAGGCGGAGCAGCAGAAAGAGCAGGATACGCAGCAGACGGGTAAGCCCGGCAGCTCGGACGGGTCCGGTTCTGGCACCGGTTCGTCGAGCTCGGGCGGCGGTTCCGGTTCGGGCTCCGCCTCTGGCGGTGGATCTTCGAGTGGTGGCTCGACGGACGGCGGCACCGGCGGGGACGCGGGCTCGGGTGGCCTCTCGGCTGCCGAGGAGGAGAGTATTCACAGTTGGCTCGTGACCAAATACAACATGCTCGATGGCTATGTCGCCCGCGCCAACAGCGTGGTTTCGACCTATAACGCTACGGGCGATACCGGACCGTGCGACACCCTGGCCAACGATATGTTTGTCATCCGTGCCGAGTTCGGTCGACAAAGGTTCTCGACCAAATCTAAGTGGTATCGGCAGTATGCCAATCTGTGGGGCTGCTATACCAACCTGTGTCAATGGGTTGGGCACTATGGCGACGACGACGTCGCGCTCAACAACTTCAACACCAATGTGGCGGCGATCGCCCTATGACGAACGACCTCGCTTCTACGGCAGCCCAGTCGCTCAACCGCGATCCCATGGTGGGCCTGCGCCTGGCGCGCGTCGACGGGTTTGAGCCGGCCGTCGCCCTGGGCACGGACGAGCTTCCCGCCTACCTGCGCCGTTTTACGATGCTGTTTGCCGATGACGCCACCATGCGCCGCGGTGGTATCGGCCGTGTGACGCGTGCCGTCAACGCGCAGGGCGAGGCCGTGGCGCTCAAGCAGCTCATCTTGCCAACGCGCGACGAATTTGATGACGATGTCGCCCACGAGGCGCTGGTCACCAAGTTCAAGGCGGCGTTTCGCGAGGAATATGAA
>URWZ01000052.1 GCA_900551625.1 uncultured Collinsella sp. | reverse complement strand
GAGTTCCGCACGCAAAGAAGGCCACTTAATGTGGCCTTCGTCTTGCGCAGGACTGCCCGAGCAGCAAACCTAACCCATCTCGCCCACTCGGCGGGCACGGGGTCCAGGATTGTCAAAAAAGCGGTCGGCGCGCAGTGCGCCGACCGCCGATATATGGGGTCTGATATTTTCTACCAGCTAGGGCCTCTTACTCGTCTAGGAGATCCTCTGGCATGTCGTTGCCGTCGCCTAGGTCGACTGGGGTATTTTCGGCATCGACCGTTGCCTCGGCCTCGGCGCCTTCGCCTTCGGGCTTTTCCTTAGCTGCCGTCATGCGGGCGACAGCGCACACACGGTCGTTGTCGTCGACGGTCATCATCTTGACGCCCTGGGTGGCTCGGCCGGTCTGGCTAATCTCATCGGTCTTGACGCGAATGACCGTCGCGCCTTCCGTCACGATGAACAGCTCGTGCTGCGGACCCACCGTCTTCATGGCCGCGAGGTTTCCCTTACGCTCGGTCATCTGGATGGTGTAGACGCCCTGACCGCCGCGGTTCTGCTCCGGATAGTCCGCGACCGGCGTGCGCTTGCCGTAGCCGCGCTCGGTGATGACAAACAGGTCGCCGTTGCCGTTGGTAACTTCCATACCCAAAACGCTCACGCCGTCCTTCATGCTAATACCGCGAACGCCGCTGGTGTCGCGGCCGGTGGCGCGCACCTGCTCCTCGGAGAACATGATCGCCTTGCCCGCGGTGGTGGCCAGGATAATCTTGTCACCCTCGCGCACGCGGCGCACGTTCAGCAGTGCGTCGTCGTCGCGCAGGTTGATGGCAATGAGTCCATCACGGCGACTACGATCGTAAGCGCTCATCACGGTCTTCTTGACCATGCCGCTCTTGGTGGCAAACATCAGGTACTCGTCGGCCGGGAAATCGCGGCAGCTGATGACGCTCGCGATCTTCTCGCCCTCCTCGAAGGGCAGCAGGTTGACGATCGCGGTGCCGCGCGCCTGGCGCGTACCCACCGGCAGCTCGTGCACCTTCAGGCGGTAGACCTTGCCCTTGCTCGAGAAGAACAGCACGTACTCGTGCGTGGATGCGATAAACATCTCGTCGATGACGTCGTCCTCTTTAAGGTTGACGCCCGACACGCCCTTGCCGCCGCGCTTCTGGGCGCGGTAGGCAGCCACCGGGATGCGCTTCACGTAGCCGGTGTGGGTGATGGTCACGACCATGTCCTCGTCGGCGATGAGGTCCTCGACATCCAGATCCTTTTCGACATGGCTGATCTCGGTGCGGCGTTTGTCGCCGAACTTTTTCGAAATCTCGCGCATCTCCTCCTTGATGACGCCCAGGATCTTCTCCTCATGCGCCAGCAGGTCCTCGTAGTAGGCGATGGCGCGGCGCAGACCGTCCAGTTCTTCCTGGATCTTGTCGCGCTCAAGGCCAGTCAGGCGGCGCAGCTTCATCTCGAGGATGGCCGTGGTCTGCTCGGGCGTAAAGCCAAAGCGCTCGATCAGGCGGCCGCTTGCCTCGGAGTCGGTCTGCGAGGAACGAATAATGCTGATGACCTCGTCAATATGGTCGAGAGCCATCAAGTAGCCCTCGAGGATATGGGCACGTGCCTGGGCCTTCTTAAGGTCAAAGCGGGTGCGGCGGGTGACGACGTCGACCTGGTGGTCGATGTAGTGCTGCAGCATCTCGCGCAAGCTCAGGCATTTGGGAACGCCGTTGACGAGTGCCAGGTTGTTGGCGCCAAAGGTCGTCTGCAGCGAGGTGTACTTATACAGGTTGTTGAGCACGACCTGCGGAATGACGCCCTTCTTGAGCTCGATGACCAGACGGATGCCCTTTTGGTTGGACTCGTCGCGCATATCCGAGATGCCCTCGATGCGCTTGTCGTTTACGAGCTGGGCGATCTTCTCCTGCAAGGTGCCCTTGTTGACCATGTAAGGGATCTCGGTAAAGACCAGGCGGCTGCGACCGGTCTTGGTGGATTCCACGTGGGCCTTGGCACGCACGGTAATGGAGCCGCGACCGGTCTCGTAGCTCTGCCTAATGCCGGCGCTGCCCATGATGATGGCGCCGGTGGGGAAGTCCGGACCGGGCATGATCTGCATAAGCTCGTCGACGGTGGCGTCGGGATTGTCGATCAGGTAGCAGGTGGCCTCGATCGCCTCGGTGAGGTTATGCGGGGCGATATTGGTGGCCATGCCGACGGCGATGCCCTGGCTGCCGTTGACCAGCAGGTTGGGGAAGCGCGCGGGCAGCGCCACGGGCTCGGCGAGCGACTCGTCGTAGTTGGGCTGCCAGTCGACGGTATCCTTTTGCAGGTCGCGCAGCAGCTCCATGGCGGGCTTTGCCAGGCGGCTCTCGGTATAACGCATAGCCGCCGCGCCGTCGCCGTCAATGTTGCCGAAGTTACCGTGGCCGTCGATGAGCGGCGTGCGCATGGAGAACCACTGCGCCAGACGAACCATGGCCTCATAGACCGCGTAGTCGCCGTGCGGATGGTACTTGCCGATAACTTCGCCGACCGTCCAGGCCGACTTCTTATGCGGGCGGTTGGGGTAGATGCCGCTCTCGTTCATGGCGTACAGGATGCGGCGGTGCACCGGCTTTAGGCCGTCGCGCACGTCCGGCAGGGCGCGCGCCGTGATGACCGACATCGAGTACTCGATGAACGACTGCTTCATCTCGCGGCCGAACTCCGAAATCTGGAGCTGACCGCCGTTGATATCCTCGCCGGCCGAGGCGCCACGATCGACCGCACCGAAGCTCTCCTCGAGCTCGGCGTCGTCATCCTCGTCCTCTTCATCCTCGGCGTCGGGGTTATAGGAATCCGGATCGCCGTCCTCGCCCTGCTCAGCGCGGGCGAGCAGGCGCTTCAGATCATCGGGCATGCCGGCGTCGCCGGCCTCGTCCATACCCTCGTTGTTGTTGATATCGTCTGCCACGTTACCTCCTCATGGTTTGCGTGGTCCATTAGTTCCCTACCACGGAGACGGCTTTTCCAGGTGCCGCAGATTCGCCCGAAAGAGGAGGGAAGCGTACTTCGGTACGCGACCGACGATTGAACGTCAGATTGCCGCTTAGGGGCGTTTGCAGCGTCGAGAGATCCGTCGTTCGTTAGAACGACGGAACCAAAGGTGCAGCGTCGACTAGTTGCGCGGTTTGGCAAAACTGCGCAGCCCTAGAGTTGACGTAAGCCCTCTTCCAGGCCGGTCTTGCTGTCGGTCTTCTCGTCGCGCATCTTGATGACGCGGGCGGGGACACCGGCCACGACGGCGCCGGCGGGGACGTCGTCGACGCATACGGCGCCGGCGGCAACGACAGCACCCTTGCCCACGCGCACGCCCTCCAGGACCACGGCATTGGCGCCGATCATAACGTCGTCCTCGATGATGACGGGCGTGGCACTGGCGGGCTCCACGACGCCTGCCAGCACGGTGCCGGCGCCGATGTGGCAGTTCTTGCCCACGGTGGCGCGGCCGCCCAGCACAGCGCCCATGTCGATCATGGAGCCTTCGCCAATGACGGAGCCGATGTTGATGATGGCGCCCATCATGATGACGGCGCGGTCGCCGATCTCGACGCGGTCGCGGATGATCGCGCCCGGCTCGATGCGGGCATTGATGCCCTTAAGGTCGAGCATGGGGACGGCGGAGTTGCGACAGTCGTTCTCCACATCGTAGTAGTCGATGGAGTCGGCATTGGCATCGAGGATGGCCTTGAGCTCATCCCAGTCGCCAAAGACGGTCTTGCCACGACGACCGCCGTAGACGTGCGCATTGCCCCACTGGACCTTCATGCCGGGCTTTTCGCGCACGTACAGCTTGACAGGCGTCTTTTTGGGCGCGGTGGCGATGTAGTTGATAATCTCCTGTGCATCCATCTCGGCTGCATTACTCATTTGCTGTCTCTCCTTTGAGTGGATCCGGTTGATACCTGGTTAGGCAAACATGACCTGGGCGAACGTATAGAAGCCAGGCTCGCGGGTGACGAGCTTCTGCGCGGCTGCCAGGGCGCCGTTGACGAAGATCTGACGGCTCGTGGCGCGGTGCGCGAGCGTGACCTCCTCGTCCTGGCCGAAAAAGCTTACCTCGTGCACGCCGGCGACGGTGCCGCCGCGCAGCGAGTGCATGCCGATCTCCTTGGGGTCGCGCGCGCCGCACATGCCCTCGCGGCCATAGACGGGGTGGTAGCCTGCCTCGGGCTCGGCTTCGACGACGGCGTCGAGCAACAACTTGGCAGTGCCGCTGGGGGCGTCGACCTTTTGATTATGGTGCGTCTCGACGATTTCGCAGTCAAAGCCGGGCAGCTCGCGCGTGGCCTGGGCAACCAGATGGCGCAGGGCGGCGATACCGATAGAGTAGTTGCCCGAGTGCATAACACGGGCGTTCTGACCCAGCTCGCGCAGGCGATCCACCTGCTCGGGCGTATAGCCCGTGGTGCCGGAAACGAGTGCGGCACCCGTGCGCTCGACATAGGCGACAACGGCATCGAAGGTCACGACGTTCGAGAAGTCGATGATTACATCGGCGGCCGGTGCGCTCTCGAGCTCGGACAAGTCGAAGCCGATCTGGGCGACGATGTCAAAAACGGGCTCTCCAGCGGTGTTGACAATGCCCTCGGCGGTGGTGCGGATAAGCGAGCCCATGCGGCCCGTTCCCATAATGACGGTCTTAATCAAGCAGACCAGCTCCTTTCAGAGCATCGGTAAGTGCGGAGCGCGTGTCGTCTGCCATGGGGCGCAGCGGCATGCGGTAGTTTGCCTCGATCATACCCATCTGGGCGAGTGCTTCCTTGACGGGGATGGGGTTGACCTCGCTAAAGAGGGCATTGATGAGCGGCTGGCCGGCAATCTGGATATCGCGGGCGCGCTCCACGTCGCCGTCCAGATAGGCGCGGCACATGTCGTGCACGAGCTGCGGCTGAACGTCGGCCCACACGCTGATGGTGCCCGAAGCGCCCAGGCTCATGAGCGGCACGGTGAGGGCGTCCTCGCCCGAGTACATGCGGAAGTCGTCGGACAGCAGGTGGGCGATCTTGGCCGCGTAGGCGACGTTGCCCGAGGCTTCCTTAATACCCATGATGTTGGGATGTGCGGCCAGGCGCTCTACGTTGCGCTCGCTGATGCCGCAGCCGCAACGGCCGGGGATGTTGTACAGGATGCAGGGGATGTCCACGGCATCGGCGACGGTCTTAAAGTGCTGGTAGATGCCCTCTTCGTTGGACTTGTTGTAGTAGGGGGTAATGAGCAGCAGGCCGTCGGCGCCCAGGCCCTGGTAGGTGAGCGACTTGGTGAGCATGGTCTGCGTGGAGTTGGAGCCCGAGCCGGCGATGACGGGGATGCGTCCTGCAACTTGCTTGACCACTGCGGCGACAACGGAGTTGTCCTCGTCGTCGGTCATCGTGGCGCTCTCGCCGGTGGTGCCCAGGGTGAGGATGGCGTCGGTGCCGTTTTGCAGGTGGAAATCGATAAGGCGCTCGAGTGCGTCAAAGTCGACGCTGCCGTCCTTTTTAAACGGCGTAACAAGGGCGACGATTGAGCCCTCGAGATTGCGGATGTCCATGTTCTTCTCCTTCGCGTCCGCGATCTGGATGCGTTTGTTCCATTGGGCGGCGACTGCCAGGCGCTCGTCTTGGGCGCGACGGCGGGCACTTTCGGCGCGCGACTTGGCCAGCAGCTCTCGGCCGCTCGGCAGCACGTCGAGCGTGGCAAAGTAATCGCCCGGGCGCTCGGCGCGGCGGATGAGGTCGGCTGAGCCATCGGGACGCAGCAGGACCTCGGCGGAGCGCAGCCGTCCGTTGTAGTTGTAGCCCATGGAGTAGCCATGCGCGCCGGTATCGTGGATCACGAGCACATCGCCCATGTCGATCTGCGGTAGCTCGCGATCGATGGCGAACTTGTCGTTGTTCTCGCATAGGTTGCCCGTGATGTCGTAGGTGTCCGTGACGGGCGCTGTGGTCTTGTCGTCGCCACCCGGCTGACCCATTACCGTAATGTGGTGGTAGGCGCCGTACATGGCAGGACGGATCAGATCGACGGCGCTTGCGTCGACACCGATATAGTCCTTGTAGATCTGCTTTTCGTGGATAGCCTTGGTGACCAGGCAGCCGTAGGGCCCCATCATAAAGCGGCCCATCTCGGTGCAGATGGCCACATCGCCCATACCGGCGGGAACCAGGATTTCGTCGTAGGCCGCGTGCACCCCCTCGCCGATGGCGTGAATGTCGTTAGCCTGCTGCTCGGGCAGGTAGGGGATGCCCACACCGCCGGACAGATTGATAAAGGCGACATGTGCGCCCGTTTCACGCTCCAGGCGCACGGCAAGTTCAAAGAGGATGCGTGCGAGCTTGGGATAGTAGTCGTTAGTAACGGTGTTACTGGCAAGGAAGGCATGGATGCCAAAATTCTCGGCGCCCTTGGCCTTGAGCATGCGGAAAGCCTCAAAGAGCTGCTCGGTGGTCATGCCGTATTTGGAGTCGCCGGGGTTATCCATGATGCCGTTGGAGAGCTGGAACAGGCCGCCTGGATTAAAGCGGCAGCTGACCGTTTTGGGGATGGGCCCCGCAACACGCTCAAAGAACTCGATGTGGCTGATGTCGTCAAAGTTGACGATGGCACCCAGCTTGTTGGCGAGCTCAAAGTCGGCAGCCGGCGTGTCGTTGGAAGAGAACATGATGTCGTGTCCCGTGATGCCCAGCGAGCGGGCGATCATGAGCTCGGTATAGCTCGAGCAATCGCAGCCGCAGCCGTATTCGTTGAGAATGGAGATGAGCGCCGGGTTGGGGTTGGCCTTGACGGCAAAGTATTCCTTAAAGCCCGGGTTCCATGCAAAGGCGTCGCGCACTTCTTGCATGTTGCGGCGGATGCCCGCCTCGTCGTATAGATGAAACGGCGTGGGGAACTGCTCGACGATATGCTCGAGTGTCTCCTTGTCCACAAACGGCTGCTTGGCCGCATATGCCTCGTTGGGGGTCAATGCCATGTCCCGTAAACCTCGCTATCCAGACGGCGCCATCTGCGCATCGAATCCGCATAGCGTGGACCCAATGTCCGGATAGCGCTCCCGCATTGCTGCAGACAGTCCTGTGGGTGTTTCCCACAGGCCCACCAGGTTGTTCGTGCCCGAAAAACCCAGTTCGGCGGGTTTCGCCTCCCCACGGGGTCAAAGCCTGCCGGCTCGCCCGCGGCTCTTCGTGCCCGCGCCTCTATCAAGTGGTAAAGACCCTATCACGTTGCACTTTACCAAACAAGAGTATTCGTATATAACGTTTAAAAAATGCAGCAATATGCTGGAAACATGTGTGCCACAATCCTGTATCACAATAAGTTGCAACAGATGTGCCTCACGAAGGGATTCTCTATGACCGAGCTCCAAGAACTCCGTCGCTATCGCCGCGATCTCCATCGCATTCCGGAGCTCGATTTCGATCTTCCGCAGACTATCGCCTATATCGAGGGCGTGTTGGCGCCGCTCGCTTGCGAGGTGACCCATCCGTGTCCCAGCTGCGTCTGCGCTTTCTTCGACGCTGGCGTTGGTGCCGCGCGTGCCACGGCGATTCGCGCCGATATGGATGCGCTGCCCATCGCGGAGGCGACGGGAGCGGCCTTTGCCTCGATCCATCCCGGCAAGATGCACGCTTGCGGACATGACGGACACATGGCCATGGCACTTGCCGCCGCGACGTATGTCGACCGTACGATTCGCGAGCAGCCGGGCGCCATGAGGCGCAACGTTCTCTTTGTGTTCCAGCCGGCCGAGGAAACGACCGGTGGTGCCAAGACGGTATGCGAGAGCGGTGTGTTCGAGCGCTATGGGGCTGACCGCATTTTTGGCTTCCATGTGTGGCCCGATCTGCCTGCCGGCACGTTGGCGAGTTGTTCCGGTCCGCTGCTGGCGCGTTCGAGTGAGACACACATCCATATTCACGGTACGAGTATTCATATCGCTAAGACCTATGGCGTTCCGGTCGAGGAGTCGCACGATGCGGCGCTGGCTGCTGCCAAGTTCTTGGTTGCCGAGCGCGAACTGATGGACGAGCTGGGCACCGACGAGCCCTGTATCGGTAAGTTTGGTCTGCTGCAGGCCGGTACCGTCTGCAACGCGGTGGCGGGGGAGGCCCATGTTGCCGGCAGTCTGCGTGTGTTTACGGACGACATGTTCGACCGTGCGCGTGAGGGCGTGCGCCGCGTGCTTGATGAGGCATGCGCTGCAACGGGCTGCACGTACGATCTCGACTTTGCCGAGGGCTATCCGCCGGTCGACAACGACCCCGAGTTGTTCACTTGTATTGCACCGGCTTTGCCCGAACTACAGCTCGTAGATGAGCCTTTGCTGATTGCCGAGGACTTCGCCTTCTATCAGCGCCATCTGCCGGGCGTGTTCTTCTTGCTGGGCACGGGCGTGCCGGAGGCGCAAGAAAACCCGATCGACGCAGACAGCTGCCCAGCTTATGCGACGAGCGCCCTTCACACTGATACCATGCTCTTTGACGAGGAAACCCTACTCAAGGGCCTCGATGTCTACAAACGATTGCTTGACTTGGAGTGACGATGGAACGACGTCGACAGTCTGCCGTGTATAGTCCGGGTGGGTGCGGGTGCGGCTTGCTGCTGCTCCCGGTTATTGCTGTGAGCATTGGCGTGATGTTTGCGCTTGCTGGACTGGCGGCAGCGGCACTTGTGCTGTTGATTGTGGCCATTGGCGTGACGATTTGGCTCTGCCGCAATCGCGAGCAACGCCGTGCCGACGGTAACACCAATGTCGGCTGGGTCGTCTTCCTGATTATTGCATACCCGCTGAGCATCAGTTACTTGGCGTTCTTTATCCTGCTGCTCATCAGCACCTTTACTGGGGAATCCGTCACGGTGGGGTAGGCTTCGACAAGCTTCTTGAGGATGAAACGAAAAAGGGGTCGGATGGGCGTTTTGCCCATCCGACCCCTTTCGCACGGTAGTTAATTCGGTCTCCTACTTTGCTGCCTCGCGGCGAGCGACCTCGTCGATCAAGATGGCATCGCCGTGCTTGGCGGCGGCAATGCTCGCGGCCATAAACATGCCCATTGCCGTAA
>URWZ01000051.1 GCA_900551625.1 uncultured Collinsella sp. | reverse complement strand
GGCGGCACGGCGGGCTCTTGCCTCTTGAATTTCTTCGAGGTGGGCAATGATCTCGGAGGCACTCTCCTCGATCGCCTTGCCGTCGGTGCGCACCACAAAGCAACCCAGACGTTTCATGAGGGCACGAGCCTCCTCGAGCTCGCCGCGCACGCTCTCGGGCTCGGCATAAGAGCCGGCAACGGCGCGGGCATAGTCGTCGCCCAGGCGGCTATCGCGAATCTCGGCAATCACATCGACGGTCGAAATCAGACCGAACAACCGCATCGGATCGACCTCGTAAATCGACTTGGGCGGCTCTATGCCCTGGGCCAACGGAACGTTGGCGACCTTGTAGCCCTGATAGGCCAAATACATCGACAGCGGCGTCTTGGACGTGCGGGATACACCCAGCAGCACGATATCGGCATCCGACAGATCATCGCAGCCGCGCCCGTCATCGTGCTCAACGAAATACTCCATAGCCTCGATACGATGGAAATAGCGATCGTCGGTCTTGTGAATCACACCCGCAACGCCCTTGAGAGGCACGCCAATAAGCGACGACAGCACGGCAAGCGTCGGGCCGATCAGGTCGACCGAGCGAATGTGCAGCATGCCCAGATAATCGAGCACGCGGGCGCGAAGCGCTGGGTCGACGATAGTGTGGAACACGGCAATATCACGATGGTCCGCATCGACGCGCGGACCCACAAACGACTTGACCTGCTCCACCGAGTTCACCTTGGGCAGGCGCAAGAGACGAAAAGCCCCTTCATCAAATTGCCCGGACGCCGCAAGCACCACCTCACAAGCGGTATCACCGAGCGAGTCGGAGATAACGATAACGGTGGGACGAGCGGTGACCGGGCAATCCATGCGGGGCTCCTTTTGCGCTTATGCGCAGGCTGGCTTACTTTTTGCGGGCAAGCTCACCGATGTTGGCGATGCCGGAGAAAACGGCCTCGAAGCGGTTGAGCAGCTTAAGGCGATTATCGCGGAGCTGCTCGTCCTTGTCCATGACCATGACCTCATCGAAGAAACGGTCGATGGGCGCGCGCAGGGCGGCCAGAGCGGCAAACGCGGCAGGATAATCCTCGGCGGCGAGAGCGGCGTCGACGGCGGTCTGAGCGGCCTCGGAGGCATCGGCAAGCGCAAGCTCGACCTCGCCCATCAGGGCGCGATCGTACTCCGCGCCCAGCTCGGGCTTGGAGATGTGCGCCGCGCGGGCGTAGGCGGTTGCCAGGTTGTCGAAGGTCTCGGCGTCGTTCTTGCGGGCCTCATCGAGGGCGGCGCAGCGGGCGAAGAAGAGCGACGGGGCAATGATGTGCACCGCGGAGACGGCGGCAACGGTGTCGGCCGGAATCTTCTCGTCGCGGGCCATGCTCACCAGACGGCCGTGGAAGAAGTCACGAACCTGCTGGGCGACCTCGGCGGCGTCGAACTCAATGCCCTGCTCGCTATAGAGCTCGAGCGCAAAGTCGATGAGCGACGTGGGGTCGATCGGCAGACGGTCGCGCAGGATGTTGATGATGCCGATGGCGGCGCGACGCAGCGCGTACGGGTCGGACGAGCCGGTCGGGGGCTCGCCGATGGCAAAGATACCCGCAATGGTATCGAGCTTGTCGGCACAGGCCACGATGCAGCCAGCGGTGCCCTCGGGCAGCTCATCGCCGGCAAAGCGGGGACGATAGTGATCGCGAATGGCGTGGGCGACCTCGTCGTTCTCCCCCATCGCGGAAGCGTAATAACCGCCCATAACGCCCTGCTGGCTCGTGAACTCAACGACGGCGTTGGATACAAGGTCGGCCTTGCACAGGTGAGCGGCGCGAGCGGCATCGGCGGCAAGGTGGGCGCCCAGATGGGCCTCGCGGGCGATGGCGAGCGCGAGCTGCTCAATACGCTCGGACTTGGCGAGCACGCTACCGAGCTTCTCCTGGAAGGCGACCTTGGCCAGACGCTCACGGAACTCGTCGAGGGAAATCTTCAGGTCCTCCTCGTAGAAGAACTTGGCATCGTCCAGACGGGCACGCACGACGCGCTCGTTGCCGTCGATCACGCGCTCGGCGTTCTCGGGCTTGCTGTTGGAGACGACCACGAACTCACGCGTGAGCTTGCCCTCGCCGTCATAGATCGGGAAGTAGCGCTGGTTGGTGAGCATGGACTCGCAGATGATCTCGTGCGGGACCTTGAGGAACTCCTCATCGAAGGTACCGACAAGCACCGTCGGCCACTCGCAGAGGTTGATGACCTCCTCGAAGACCTTCTTGGGCGTGTCGACATGGCAACCGGGGCGCGCAGCCTCGACCTCGGCGATACCGGCAAGGATGGCTTCACGACGACGCTCGGCAGAAAGCACGCCGGCGTCCTCGAGCACCTGCTCGTAGACGGCGGGGCTGGCGACCACATGGTCACCGGGGCCAAGCACGCGATGACCACGCGTGGTGTTGCCACTCGTCACGTCGGCAAACGACACGGGCACAACATCCTCGCCCAAAAGGCAGCAGATCCAGCGGACCGGACGAACAAAGGTCGCATGCTCGTGACCCCAGCGCTGAGAGCGGTAGTTGGGCCACTGCAGGCCAGCGATAGTCTTCTCGCACAGGGCCGTCAGGATCGGGGTGGCCGGGGCGGAAGGGATGTTCTTCTCGGCAAAGACGTACTCACGGCCGTCGGTGTCCTCGCGACGGACCAGATCCTCGGCAGCCACACCGCACTTGCGAGCGAAGCCCTGGGCGGCCTTGGTGGCGTTGCCGTCGGCATCAAAGGCAATGTTTGCCGCGGGACCACGCTTGACCTCGTGAACCTCATCGGTCGCGGTGGCGACGTCGGCCACGAGCGCAGCCAGACGACGCGGGCTCGAGATCACGCGGACCTCGCCGTGGGCCAGGCCGGCCTCGTCGAGACCCTTGGCAATCATGGTGCCAAGCTGCTTGACGGCATTGTTCAGCGGTGCAGAGGGCATTTCCTCCGTACCGATCTCAAACAGGAAATCCTTAGCGTCTGCCATGGCTTACGCCACCTCGCCTTCCTGGTCGGCATTCTCGTTGACTCCAGCGACCTCGGCCATATAGGCCTCGCAGCACGCCTTGGCGACGGCGCGGACGCGCAGGATGTAGTTAGCACGCTCGACCGCGGACAGCGCACCGCGAGCATCGAGCAGGTTGAAGGCATGGCTGCACTTCATGACGCAGTCATATGCCGGCAGCGGCAGCTTGCGCTCCAGGCAGGAATGGCACTCGGCCTCGTAGTCGTCAAACTTCTGACGCATCATCTCGACGTTGGCGACCTCAAAGTTGTAGGCGCTAAACTCGCGCTCGTTCTCCAGGAACACGTCGCCATAGGTCATCGGCGTGCCATCGGGCAGATAGCTCCACACCAGGTCGTAGACGGAGTTGACGCCCTGAGCGTACATGGCGATGCGCTCCAGACCATAGGTAATCTCGACGGGCACAGGGTCGACCTCGATGCCGCCCACCTGCTGGAAGTACGTAAACTGCGTGACCTCCATGCCGTTGAGCCAGACCTCCCAGCCAAGGCCCCAGGCGCCCAGCGTCGGGCTCTCCCAGTCGTCCTCGACAAAGCGGACGTCATGGTCGTTGGGGTCCAGGCCAATGGCGGCCAGCGAACCCAGGTAGAGCTCCTGGGCGTTGACCGGCGACGGCTTGATGAGCACCTGGAACTGATAGTAGTGCTGCATGCGGTTGGGATTCTCGCCGTAGCGGCCGTCGGCGGGACGGCGGCAGGGCTGAGCGTAGCAGGTGCGCCACTCGGCAGGACCGAGCGAGCGCAACGTGGTCGCGGTGTGGAAGGTACCGGCACCGACCTCGGAGTCATAGGGCTGCATAATGACGCAGCCCTGCTCGCCCCAGTACTGCTGGAGGCGCAGGATGATGTCTTGGAAGGAAAGCGATGAAGCGTTCATGCCTCTAATATCCCCTCGTCGAAACGATTACACGGTTAGGTTCTGTACTATAGCGGTTTTTAGTCGATAGTGCCGATGCGGTTGAGCGGCCAGTAGCGCACAAGCGCCACGGCGATCAAATCAGAGCGATCAACGGGACCAAAGTAGCGCGAGTCGGCAGAGTTTTCGCGGTTGTCGCCCATCACCCACACGCACCCGTCGGGAACGGTGTAGGGATAGCTTACCTGAGCGCCGGGAGCTTGGACCGAAAGCGGCCAGCTCATGCCGGTCGTATAGCCCTCGTCGAGCGCTTGGCCGTCAACGACCACCTTGCCGTCCTGAAGGTCGACCGTCTGGCCGGCCGTGGCAATAACACGCTTGACGAGAACATCATGCTCGGAGGTGCCATCTGGGTTGTGGAACACCACAATATCGCCTTGGCTGACGGGGCGGCCGAGCTCAAGGCTCACCTTTTGCGCCAGGATCTGGTCGCCGATCTCGATCGTGGACTCCATGGAGCCGGTGGGCACCACAAAGGGTTCGACCACAAACGAGCGAATCAAGAAGGTGGCGACCAGTGCGATGGCGACGACCGCGATCCACTCAAACGCACCCTTTAGCACGGAATGCTGCGAAGGAACCATTCTCACTCCTCGCTCTTCGAATACGATGCGTCCAGGATCTCTTGCGCGTATGCGCGCTCCTCGGGCGTAAGCCGCGCCGTCTCGATCAGGTCGGGACGCCAGCGGCAGGTGCGCTCGATGGCATTCTTACGGCGCCAGGCGTCAACCTTGGCGTGGTCGCCGCTCACGAGCACCGGCGGCACGCCCTCGCCGTTGAACTCGGCGGGGCGGGTGTACTGCGCGTACTCGAGCAGGCCTCCGTCCTCGGCGGTCGAGAACGACTCGTCCACATTGCTCATCTCGTCGCCCAGGGCGCCGGGAATCAGGCGTACGACAGCATCGGCAACGACCATAGCGGGAAGTTCGCCACCCGTAAGCACATAGTCGCCGATCGACAGACGCTCGTCGGCATACGCATATGCACGTTCGTCGACGCCCTCGTAGCGACTACACACAAACAGCAGGCGCTCACTTTTGAGCAGGCGCTCGGCCACATGCTGCGTAAAAGGCTCGCCACAGGGGGTAAAGAACACCACAGTGGGCTTGGGACCCTCTGCGCTAATGGCCTCGATGGCCTCGGCGATAGGCTCGACCTTCATGAGCATGCCCTGCCCGCCGCCGTACGGCTCGTCATCGACGGTACGATGGCGGTCGTGCGTCCAGTCGCGCAGGTTATACGCCTTAAAATCAAAAAGGCCGGCCTTGCGGGCGCGGCCCAAGATCGATGTGGACATGACGGGCTCAAACATCTCGGGAAAGACCGAAAGGGTCTCGATCAGCATGTTGTCCTCCCTACTTGTCCATATCGATCAGGCCGTCCATAACGTGGACGGAAATTGTTCCTGTGTCGGGAAGATCGAGCACGACCTGCTCGATCACGGGAATCAGCACCTCGCCGTACCGATTGCCCTCGACAACCCAAACATCGTTGGCGGGCGTCGACATGATCTCGACGATCGTACCGAGCGAACCGAAGCGCTCGTCGACCACCTCGCGACCCATCAGGTCGGTATAGGCAGCGTCGAGCGAATCGAGCTCAAAGTCGTCACGATTTGCCAGCACGTAGCATCCCGTGATGCCCTCGGCGGCCGTCAAGTCGTCAATGCCCTCAAACGAGACCAGATCGCCATCGCCCGTATCGGTGACGGATACGACCGTGCAAAAACGGTCGCGCTTGAGCGCCGGCGGCGTCAAGGCGACGCGCATACCCGGCGTCAATACAGAAGGAAGCCCCCGCAGCGGCTGCGCGAGGACCTCCCCCTTCCTTCCGTGCGGCTTGACCACACGGGCGATGTTTTTGTACTGGGACCTCAAGGTCCTAGCCCAGAACCTCTACCTCGACTGCAGTGTCGAGGCGAGCGGCCAGTGCACGGGCGAGCGTGCGAATGGCCTTGATGGTACGGCCACGACGGCCGATGACCTTAGCGACGTCATCCTCGGCGACCGAAACCTCAATCGTAGAGGCGTCGTCACCATCGATGACCTCAAGACTCACGGAATCCGGGTCGTCGACGATCTGAACAACGAGATATTCGACGAGATCGGCGATGCGATCTGAGAGCATTGCCTCACCCTCGAGCTGTGCAGCGTCAACCTCAGGCACGATTTACTCCTCGGCGCCCTCAGCGGCCTCAGCGGCAGCCTTAGCGGCCTCGGCCTCTTTGGCGAGCTGCTTCTTGGACTTCTTGACGACGGTCTCGGTCTTCTCGCCCTCGTTGGCGGCCTTGACCAGAGCGGCGACGGCGTCGGTGAGCTGAGCGCCCTTGGACTGCCAGTCAGCGATCTTCTCGAGATCGAGGTTGATGGTCTTGGGGGCGGTCATCGGGTTGTAGCGGCCGACCTCCTCGATGATACGACCGTCACGCGGGGCGCGGGAATCGGCGACGACGACACGGTAGTACGGACGCTTCTTAGCGCCGTGACGAGCAAGGCGAATCTTGACTGCCAAAGGAAACTCCTCCAACCAAGCAGCTTTAGGCTGCAACTACAAACAAACAGTTGAACATAATACGCCATCGACGCGGGCAGGTGAAGTCCGTGAGACCAACTTCTTCGGTATAGTCGAAGGCAAATCCATATCTTAGACAAGAATTCGCGATTTGCAAGCACATACACGCACCCCACATGAGCTGCGCGGTATACTCATGACATGGAAAGACGCGAACATACATACGGTTATGAGGATGCCACGGGCGTCACGCCGCCTCCCTGGACGGGTCCGGCGGTGGGCCTCATGGACCTCGATGCGTTTTTTGCGAGCGTGGAGATGCTCGATCATCCCGAGTGGCGCGGCAAGCCGCTCATCGTGGGCGGAGACGCCGATTCGCGTGGCGTCGTGTCCACGTGTTCGTATGAGGCACGTCGCTTTGGCGTGCACTCCGCCATGGCCTCGGCCGAGGCGCGGCGCCTCTGTCCGCAGGCCATTTGGACGCATGGGCATTTCGATCGCTACCGCGAGGTGAGCGCGCAGGTCATGGCGATTCTCGCCGACGAGACCCCGCGCGTAGAGCGCGTATCCATCGACGAGGCCTTTATCGATATCACGCCAGGTCGCTTTGCACCCGAGGACCCGTTGCTGGTTGCGCGGCGTATAAGCGACCGCGTGGCGGCGCTGGGGGTGACCTGCTCCATTGGCGTGGGCTGCAACAAGACGGTCGCAAAGATCGCAAGCGAGCGGGATAAGCCGTTTGGGCTGACCATCGTGCGCCCCGGAACCGAGCAGCGCTTTTTGGCCGCGCTGCCGGTATCTGCCATGAGCGGCATAGGGCGCTCGGCCGAGGAGCGACTGCGCCGCATGCGCATCTACACCCTCGGCGAGCTTTCGCGCGCGCCTGAGTCCACACTGGCCTCTATTTTTGGCGTCAACGGCGAACGCATGCGCCAGCGCGCGCTGGGACTCGAGGTTTCCGAAGTTACGAGCTTGGACGAAGGTCGCGAGGTCAAGTCGGTCAGCAATGAACGCACCTTTGCGAAAGATTTGACTGAGCGTGGGGACATCGAAGCGGCGATTGCGCTGTTGGGAGAGTCAGTGGGACGCCGCCTGCGCCGTCAGGGGCTGACGGGTGCCACGGTAACGCTCAAGCTTAAGTATTCGTATGGCAGCGGGCGTACGGCACAGCGCCGGCTGCCTCATCCGACCGACGATGAGAACATCTTCGTGGCGGTGGCGCTCGAGCTGCTCGACAACATCTGGCAGGAAGGCATGCATGTGCGCCTGGCGGGCATCGGCATGAGCGACTTTGACCATCAGGGCGGCATCCAGACCGACCTGTTCTGCGAAATCGACGACCGCGGAGCCCAATCCAGCGACCGTCGCGACCTCTCAGTCGCCATCGACGCCGTCCGAGACAAGTTCGGCGACACCGCCCTATCCTTCGGCCGCCAATCCCGCTTCAACGATTAACCGCCTTTGGGTAAAAAGAAAGCCGGGCAGGTGCGGAAAACCGGGCTTATAGGACAAAATGTGTGTCCCGATAGAACACCCGTTTCCATCCATTAATCCAGCCAGAACGGGTACGGGTCCCTGTGGTGGAGGTCCTCCCACACGGCCCTGTCGCCCCGCTCCGGCCCTCCGTCCTCGCGCGACGGCGAGGCGGAGTAGACGCTGAACAGGAAGTCGATGTCCGCGTCGGTCGGCATCGCGGCGGGCTTCTCGCGCGCCGCCCTCGCGTCCCCCGAGTGCGCATGGCACCACCAGAACACCGCCTTCACGCGCCTGGCCGACGTCAGCCCCCGGTGGTTGCGCAGGACGGCCCTCAGCTGCGAGTTCACCCCTCCCTCGATCATGTTGTTGGTCGACGGCAGCGGGCCGGCCTTGGCCAGGGCGGGGTCGAGGTAGGTGAACAGCGTCCCCGCCGACACCAGCGACGACAGCGACGAGCGCGCCCGCCTCAGCCTCTCGTGGGTGCAGGCCCTCCTGCCGTCCACGACGGTCCTGTCCTCCAGGAAGTCGGCCCAGAACCCGCACCAGTCGAGGTAGCGCTCGACCCAGAGCTCGGCCTGGTGCAGCGTCTCGATGCCCATGAGGTCGCGCGCGATGAGGTAGAGCTCGCGCCCCGCCTGGAGCTTCGGCCGCGTCGTCGTGTAGCGCTTGACCTGCGAGAAGGCGTGGAAGGTGCACCTCTGGACCCTGGTGCGCGGCCAGGTCTCGCGCACGGCCTTGGCGAACCCGCTCCCGCCGTCGGTGACGACCACGTCGGGCGCCGGGATCGGCGCCATGAGGGCCGACCACGCCCTCGAGTTCTCCGACCTCGCCATGTACCAGGAGACCACCCTCTCGCCGCTGCAGCATATGAGCACCACGAGGTCGCGCGCGACCCAGATCCCGTCGACGTAGAGCACGCGGTGCAGCTCGCCGTCGGGGACGGGCATGGGCCAGACCTCCCAGAACTCGGCCGTCCTGCGCCTGAAGGACCGCCCGCCGCCCGGCATCGCCGCCTGGGAGTCCTTGGAGAGGAGCCACCCGAGGAACTCCTCGAGCCTCGTCGCCGTGTCGTCGTACCTCACCGTCGTCGACGCGCCGCAGGCCGTGCACCTCCACCGCTGGGACCCCGATGAGGTCCTGCCGTTGCGTTTGGTCCGACCGCCGCAGTAGCTGTCTCTTATACACATCTCCGAGCCCACGAGACGCTACGCTATCTC
>URWZ01000050.1 GCA_900551625.1 uncultured Collinsella sp. | reverse complement strand
TGTTCGTGCGGAACTCGCGATAAACTTAACCCCCGCCCCGGAGCCCAGCGGGCAAACCCTCCCTTGTACTCCATCTCACTAAAGTGTATGATTCTGAACGTTACATGATTCACTTTACCTAACTAAAGTGCTACCAAGGGGGATACCATGAATGCCGATATGTCTCGTCGTCAGTTTGTTGGTCTAGCCGGCTCACTCGCTACGGTTCTAGGCCTTGGCCTGGTTGGCTGTGGCGGTGCCGATAAGGGCACTGCTGCCGGTTCTGCCGCAGCCAAGGACATGAAGGGTGCTGCGGAGTCCAAGAAGCTCGTGGTGGGCTTTGACAAGTCCTATCCTCCGTACGGCTTTGTAGGCGACGATGGCGAGTACACCGGCTTTGACCTCGACCTTGCCAAGGCCGTTGCCGACAAGCAGGGCTGGGATGTTGAGTATGAGGCCATCGACTGGGACGCCAAGGACACGCTGCTCAACTCGGGTGCCATCAACTGCATCTGGAACGGCTTTACCATGGAGGGCCGCGAGGACGACTACACGTTCTCCGAGCCTTATATGCTTAACGAGCAGGTGCTCGTGGTCAAGAAGGACGCGGGTATCAAGAGCTGGGACGATCTTGCCGGCAAGACCGTGATTACGCAGACTGATTCCGCTGCACAGGATGTGCTCGAGGGCGACCAGAAGGATCTGGCCGCGACGTTTGCCACGCTCGATACCATCGGTGAGTACAACACGGCATTTATGCAGCTCGAGAGTGGTGCAGTCGATGCCGTTGCCTGTGACCTCTCGATCGCTCAGTATCAGCTTGCCGCCAAGCCCGATGCCTATACGCAGCTCGACAAGCCGCTGTCCAGCGAGCACTACGCCGTTGGCTTTAAGAAGGGCGACACCAAGTCCGCCGATGCCGTGACCGAGTCGCTCAAGGCGCTCTACGAGGATGGCACGGTCAAGGACCTCTGCGATAAATATTCAAGCTATGGTCTATCTTTCGATAATTGGGTGCTCAAGTAATGTCTATCCAAGTAATGATGCAGATGCTCGGCCAGGGTTTCTTGGTCAGTTTGCAGTTGTTTGTGCTGACGCTGTTGGGGTCGATTCCGCTGGGAATCCCCGTGGCGTTCATGCGCATGAGCAAAATTGCGCCGCTTCGCTGGATCGCGCGTATCTATATTTCGGTGATGCGTGGCACGCCGCTCATGCTACAGATGTTCGCCATCTACTTTGCTCCGTACTACGTGTTCGGCATCTCGCTCACGCCCGATTCCAAATGGACGGCATGCGTCGTGGCGTTCATCATCAACTACGCCGGCTACTTTGCCGAGATCTATCGCTCGGGTTTGCAGTCCATTCCGCGCGGTCAATACGAGGCTGCCGAGGTGCTGGGCTATTCGCGCGTGCAGACGTTTCTGTATATCGTGATGCCTCAGGTCGCCAAGCGTATTCTGCCGGCGATGGGCAACGAGATCATCACGCTGGTCAAGGACACGTCGCTGGCGTTTGCCATTGGCGTGGGCGAGATGTTCTCGACGGCCAAGGCCCTGGTTGCCTCGCAGGTGAGCATGGTACCGTTTGCGATCGCGGCGCTGATTTACTGGGTCTTTAACTTTGTGGTCGAGATGCTGCTGGGCGCCGCCGAAAAGAAGCTGGACTATTATCATGACTAACTCAGTGATGAAAATCGAAAACGCTCGCAAGGCGTTTGGCGGCAATGAGGTGCTCAAGGATATCTCGCTCGAGGTAAAGCGTGGAGAGGTCGTGGCGATTATCGGGCCTTCGGGTGGCGGCAAGTCCACGCTGCTGCGGTGTGCCACGCTGCTCGAGACGCTCGACGGAGGCTCGCTCTCGTTTGGCGACCTTGCCGTTGCGACGGATGCGGGTTCGGGCGCGGTCTATGCGAAGGGCGATGTGCCCAGGCAGGCGCGCTCGCGATTCGGTCTGGTGTTCCAAAATTACAACCTGTTCCCGCACTATACCGTGATGAAAAACATCATCGACGCGCCGATCCGCGTGCTTAAGCGCCCGCGCGAGCAGGCGGAAGCTCGTGCGGGCGAGTTGATCGCGCAGATGGGGCTTACGGGCAACGAGAACAAGGTGCCATGTGAGCTTTCGGGTGGCCAGCAACAGCGTGTGAGTATCGCCCGCGCCTTGGCGCTCGATCCGGAGATCCTGTTCTTTGACGAGCCGACCTCGGCACTCGATCCCGAGCTGACGGCCGAGGTGCTGCGTGTCATTAAAGACCTTGCCGCGCAGAATATGACGATGGTAATCGTGACCCACGCGATGCAGTTTGCGCGCGATGTTGCCGACCGCGTGGTCTTTATGGATGGCGGCCGCATTGTCGAGGAGGGCCCTGCCGAGCAGGTCATCGACCATCCGCGTGAGCAGCGCACCCGTGAGTTCTTGAGCCGTATCGAGGGATAGGCTCAGGTATTTACTCAACTATTAATTGAGGCGAAGCCGTCGCAGGTCTTACGGTCTGTGGCGGCTTTTTGTTTGCATCGACGGGGTTCAATAATCGCCTCACAAGCTTGTCTCTTCCTCTCGCCGCCTGTATTCATACGTGCGCCGAAAGGTATGCATGGACGGCCGCCCGTGAGGGTAGGGTGGTGGCATAGGACATTTGGAGGGTGAGTCGGCTCGGTTGCCGACCATGCTGCTCCCGGGATGGCACCGACCGCGAACTCTCCCCGTTGGCGTCGCGCATTGCGCGCGGCCCTGCAAGGAGGTCATCATGGGTGCTCCCAAGACCGGTAATGTAAGGAACGTGGTGCTCGTAGGCCAAGGCGGGGTGGGCAAGACTTCACTCGCCGAGGCCATGCTCCACCTTTCCGGCAAGACCGCCCGCCTGGGCGGCCACGACGGCACCAAGCCCACGCTCGACTATGACCCCGAAGAGGTCAAGCGTGCATTTTCCATCTCGACGACCATCGCGCCGATCGACTGGAAGGGCGCGCGCATCAATGTGCTCGATGCCCCGTGCTACCCCGATTTTATCGGCGACGCCTTTGCCGCGATGAGTGTTTGCGAGACGGCTCTGTTTGTGGTCGACGCCGAGGCCGGCCCGCAGCCTACGACGGTTAAGCTCTGGTATGCCGCCGAGGACCTGCGCCTGGCGCGTGCGGTGTTCGTAAACCGCCTGTCGCGCTCCGAGGCCAGCTTTGCGACCACGATGGACCTGCTGCAGGAGCGCTTTGGCACGCGACTGGGCGCCGTGACCCTTCCCTGGGGCGAGGGCGAGGACTTTGACGGCATTATCGACCTGGTGCGCATGAAGGCGCGCCATTGCAACGGCGCCGAAGCCGTTGAGTCGGAGATTCCCGAGGAGTATCGTGCCCAGGCCGAGGAGGCCCATGACCATCTGTGCGAGTTGGTGGCCGAGGCCGACGATGAGCTGATGATGAAGTACTTGGAAGGCGAGGAGACGCTGACGCAGGAGGAGCTTGAGGGCTTGCTGTCGAAGGCGATTGCCGAGCGCATCTTTGTGCCGGTCTTTGCGGGCGATTGCATTAAGGAGCAGGGCGTCAACTCGCTGATGGACGACATCGCCACGTACTTCCCGGCGCCGACGGACTACGGCGAGATGCCGCTCATCGACGGTGATTCGCTCAAGATTTCGAGCGACGATGACCGTCCGGTGGCGTTTGTGTTTAAGACGCTGGCCGATCCGCAGCAGGGTCGCATCAGCTTTATCAAGGTGCTGACGGGTACGCTTGAGCCGGGTCTTGAGCTGATCAACGCGCGTACCCGCAAGAGCGATCGTCTGGCCCACCTGTATGTGATGTGCGGCCGCGACATGACCGAGGTTGGTCATGCCTATGCCGGCGACATCATCGTGGCGCCCAAGCTGGCGGCCGAGACGGGCGATACGCTCTCCATTACCGGTAAGGTCGAGGCTGCGGCGTTTAAGTTCCCCAACTCGCAGTACCGCATTGCCATCGAGGCCGAGAACCGTGGCGACGAAGAGAAGCTCTATACGTTTATCGAGAAGGCGTGCAAGGCTGATCCGACCATGAGCATCGATCGTGACGAGGAGACCGGCCAGACTATCATCTCCGCCGTTGGTGAGGCGCAGGTTTCGGTGCTGCTCAACCGTTTGGAGGATCGCACCAAGGTCGTGGCCAAGAGCGTGCCGATCCGCATTCCGTATCGCGAGACCATCCGCCGCACGGCGAGCGCCCAGGGTCGCCACAAGAAGCAGACCGGTGGCGCCGGTCAGTACGGCGACTGCTGGCTGCGCGTGGAGCCGCTTATTGGGCCCGACGGCACGAGCGACGGCTACGAGTTTGTGGATGAGGTCGTGGGCGGCCGCATTCCGCGCTCGCTGATCCCCGCCGTGGACAAGGGTGTCCAGGAGACCATGAAGGACGGCATCATTGCCGGCTACCCGCTCACGGGCATTCGCGTGGCTGTGTACGACGGCTCGTATCACAGCGTCGACTCCAACGAGATGGCGTTCCGCGCGGCGGCTCGCATCGGCCTGCGCAAGGCATGCGCCGATGCCGACCCGGTGGTGCTGGAGCCCATCGAGGAAATCACGGTGACTATTCCCGAGAGCTACGCCGGCGCCGTGATGGGTGACATCTCGGCATCGCGCGGTCGCGTGACGGGCATGGAGACCGATGAACGCGGCGACACCGTGGTCATCGCCCAGGCACCTCTCGCCGAGCTGACGGATTACTCGACGCGCCTGCGCTCTATCACGCGCGGCACGGGTGACTTTACCATGAAGCCCGCTGGCTATGAGCAGGTTCCCTATGACGTTCAGGCCAAGCTGGTCGAGCGCTATGAGGAGGGTCGCGCCAAGTAGCGTGTGGCGTTGCCTGCAACATATATGCCGATGCAAGGACCGCTCTGGGTAACCCAGGGCGGTCCTTTTTGATCCCTGGGGGACGGAGGAAAACAGATCATCTTTGGGTTACGGGTGGCGCGGTCGGCACTAGTCTCCGGATGCCTGGTTGCGACCGGTGGCGTAGTCGATCTGCACGTGCGGCTGCAGGTTGTAGCAATATACGTGGAAGCAGAGGGTCTTGCCGTGGTCCTCGACCGATTGCGCCTCAAGGCGCACGCCACGGCAGACAAGTTCCTCTTCGTTATACATGGGCGTGACGCGGTAGAGCACATGGTTGCCCGTGTCGCGGATGTAGCCGAGAATCTGCTCTTCAAACGGCAGCATGCCCGTCTCGTTGAGATAGCGCGTGCCGGTGAGGAGATTTTTGCGGTTGGCGTTTTCGCCGCAGAGCGACCAGGCGATGAGGTGGCAGCGGTTGTAGAGGCTCTGGCCCGGAATAAAGTCGTAGCGCTGCTGATGCCATCCGGCGGGATGGATGCGCGAGATATCGCCGCGCTTGCCTTGACCGAGCGAGTCGGGGCCCACGCAGGCGAGCGCTTTGCGAGTGCGGCCCATACTGTCGAGCTTGGAGAATTTCTTAAAGCAGCCCTCTTCTGCAGCGCGTTCGTATTCATCGAGTGTGAATGACGGCATGCCGAGCGGGTGCGTGCTGTCGGCGCGAAGGGCGACGTAGGGATTGCCGGCGTAGTCTGGAATGCTGCTGAGATATACGCCGCGGGCGCGGTTGAGATCTGGGTTTTCCACTTCGTCGATGGGGGTGGCGGCACTGTCCGCGGAGGCAACGTTGCCGTTGGTGTTGGTCGCGGTGGATTCGGAGCCATCGCCGGAGTCCTCGGAGCTTGCTGTTCCCGATTCGAGCCGGGCAACCAGGTCTGCCTCGTCGTCGGTGCGGCTGGGACTCTCGTTTTGTTTTTCGGCCAGAGCCGTCGCCTGCTCATCGCTTTGCGGCGACAACAACTTGGGCGCTCCGTCGAGCGACCCTGTGAACAACGCAAACCCCAGCACCACGGCGGTGCCGATGGAAAGTACTTGCTTGTAGGCGGACTTGCGCGACATTGCGGCTCCTGGATGGACGGTTGGGAATCTACCAGTCTAGCAGGAGCCGGCAGGGGCCGTTCTGTCGAACAAATACTCAAGATTTGGGATAGACGTTACTGATTCATTTGCCTCATATGGAGCTGCGGCGGTTGTGTACATGGAATCAGTCGGCGTTTCTCCAGATAAAACCTGCCAAAATAAGCCTGTCCCTTTTTGGTAGGTTAATCGTGAGCTATTTCACCGCAACTTAGGGCACGGTTAGGATGTGTGCACTTTAAAAAGAAGAACCCATGATTAGAGAGGTCGCGCTCGTCTCTCTAAATGTCTCTATAAAGAGAAAGTCAGTTAAAGAGATAACATTGGGCAATCTAACAGTGAATTCGATACATCTCTCTAAATGTCTCTCTAAAATAAGGTGCTTATCTCTCTAAAGTTAGAGAGATATACTATACTTTAGAGAGATAAATCTATCGTTTTAGAGAGACGGAATGTCAATGCTGCTGGATGAACCCCTTGGCCTTATCGTTGAGCGCCTTCGCAGGCGAGGGACTGATGACGCATCGGTAGAAGTTAAAGCCTGCACGAATAAATTGAGCGCAGACGTATGGGAGACAGTGAGCGCTTTTGCGAACACTGCGGGTGGGCTCATTATTTTGGGCCTGAACGAAGCCGAAGGATTTGTTCCTTCGGCTAACTTTGCTATCGATAGGGTGCGCGATCAGTTTGTTTCGGGTATCGGAGACGGAGGCTCAGCGGCAGTGGTGACCCATGCGCCGCGGTACGAGCTTGATCGAGGCGAGGTCGACGGGCTCCAGGTGCTTCTGGTGCGCATCTTTGAACTTGAGCTTAAAGCGAAGCCTTGCTATATCGGCGCGCGCGGCGTGCAGAACGGTAGCTACAAGCGCGTGGATGATAAAGATATCAAGATGTCACCCGCTGAGCTATATGAGCTGCAGAGTGCGTTGCTTCCGAGCGATGCAGACGACACGGTGGTTTCGGAGGCAACGGTCGAGGATTTGGATCCAGATGTCGTGCGGTCTATTATCGCAAATCGCCGGCTGCAGACCCCGCGCGTTTTGCGCGGGGCCGATACGCTGGAAAAGCAGCTGGTCAGACTCAATATCACTACAAAGGATGGTGCCGTGAAGCTCGCGGGGCTTCTGTCGGCGGGAATTTACCCCCAGCAGTTCTATCCCAAACTGATGATCGATGTCGCCGTTCATTCCGATGTGGAAAAATCTGCACCCGGGCAACCCCGGTTTATTGACCGCCAGTTGTGCGATGGCCCGATTCCGGCTTGCATCGAAGATGCCCTTGCCGCGATTGGACGAAACTTGCGCAAAGCGGCGATAGTGCAAGGCGCTGGCAGAAGGGATGATTGGGAAGTTCCCCAGGAGGTTTTGCGCGAGGCCTTGGCAAATGCCTGCATCCATCGAGAATATTCGCCCATGTTTGTGGGGCAGGCCGTGAGTGTCGATATCTATCCAGACAGAATAGAGATCAAAAACCCTGGCGGGCTTTGGGGCGGAAAGACGGTGGACAATCTTGCAGACGGGGAATCGCGCTGCCGAAACTCAAAGCTCATGAGCCTAATGGGGGCGACGCCGTTAGAGCATGCCGAGGGGGCCGTTGCGGAAAGCCAGGGATCTGGTATCCCGGCTATGATTCGCGAGATGGAGTCTCGTTCGCTTGGCAGGCCGAAATTTATCGTTAAGGCCGATTCGTTTACGGTGCTGCTTTCCCGGCACGGGGCGGAGCTTGCTGAAAACCGCACGTGGATTCAGAGCCATGTGGGCACCGAGCTGACGGATCGCGAGGAAACACTGCTCATGTTTATGCGGGAGCATGGGTGCGTATGCGATGTTCAAAAAATACGAGAGGCCCTGAAGTGGGATTCGGATGACATTCGCCTGATCTGCGGGGACCTTGTGGATAAACATGTCCTGTCAAAATGCGGCAAAGACACGTATGAAATTATCGATATGAACAGAGAATCGTCAGCTTCGACGGCGGATAGGATCCTGGAGGCTCTCAGCGCCGAAGTGGATATGACGGCGCGAGAAATAGCGGTTGCATCGGGGGTCAGAATTTCGTCTGTCCGTTACCATCTGCCAAAAATGGCAGATAAAGGACTCATTGAGGTAATGGGTTCATCGACGAGCCACAATCGCCGATATCGGAAGAAGTAGATGCAGCCGGACCGCCCCTCTAGTGTCTCTCGAAGTTAGATGGGCGCTAGAGGGGCGACTGCCTCGCGATATTTCCCCAGATAAAACCTGCCAAAATAAACCTGTCCCTTTTTGGCAGGTTACTGATTCATGTTGCCGTGGATGTAGGGGGTGACCTCGGGGGAGATGTGGCCGCAGCCCAGCTCGCGCAGCGCGGACTCGATGGCGGCGGGCAGCGGGGTCTTGCCCTCGGCATCGACGGCGCTGCCGCCGAGAGCGGAAATCTTGGCGACATCTGCGGGGGCGGCCTCGATATGCATGCAGCCGCCGACCAAGCGCGCGCGAACCTGCGCCAGGTCAAGATCGTGCAGGTAGTCCTCGCAGGTACGGATTAAATCGATCTTCTCGCGCGTAAGCTCCTCGCCCGTGGGGACGCGCGTGGCAAGACAGGCTCCCGCCGGCAGGTTCCAAACGGGATAGCCCCATGCGCGCAGCAGCTCGCGCTCTTCGTCCTTGGTAAAGCCGACCTCCATGAGAGGGGAGCGTACGCCGAGCTCTTTTGCCGCGCGCATGCCAGGGCGGTAGTCACCGCGATCGCTTGCATTGCTGCCGTCGATGACGGTGGGAAAGCCGAGCGACTTGGCGTGGTTGACGATGGCGGTAAAGCCGGCGTGCTTGCAGTGGTAGCAGCGATTGGCGTCGTTGCAGGCTACTTGGGGGAGTTGTAGCTGATCGACCGACAGATTGAGCACGGGGAGCTTAAAATGCGGCCCCTCATGGGCTTGTCCATCAACGGACCGCTCAAACGAAGTCTGTTCGGGCGTGCCGATGAGCGGCGTGGTGAGATGGACGAGGAGGGTATTGGTAGGCATGATGCGGGCGCATACGGCGGCTAAAAAGCTGCTGTCAACGCCGCCAGAAAACCCGATAGCCACGCGCCCGTATGCCAAAAGCAGCTGTTCGAGCGCTGATAGCTTGTCTTGAAGCTCCTCTGCGGGTGCCGTGGTGTCTAAAATCATGAAACGATCCTTATCGTTGAGTACTCGATCGAAAACTATAATCCTAATGCGTTACTTGCCATAAGACTTCTATCTATGTAACGAAAGTGCAATATGGTATATACGTTATATACAAG
>URWZ01000049.1 GCA_900551625.1 uncultured Collinsella sp. | reverse complement strand
GAGCGAACTTGCGGCGCCCAGGCGCGTGGAGGTCTTACCGGTCACCACGGAACCGTCCGGCATGACCATGGCGCCCACGGGACCACCCGTCAGTTGCTCCCTGGTTAAGGCCGCCGAGCGCGCCGGTGAGTAGTTCTTATCGATGCCGGCCTTCTTCATAATAATCTTGAGACGGTCGACTTGCTCATCGCCCACGCCGGTACGGCGCACATTTTCGACCGCGGTAAAGTAGCGGCGGACGATCTCCATCTTGGAGGCGTCGCGGCAGGCATCGTCATCGGTGATGGCAAAGCCGACCATATTGACGCCCATGTCCGTGGGACTCTGGTAGGGGCTCTTGCCCAGGATCTTTTCCATCAGAGCACGGACCACCGGGAAAGCCTCGACGTCACGGTTGTAGTTGACCGTGGTCTTGTTGTAGGCCTCAAGGTGAAAGGAATCGATGATGTTGGCATCGTCGAGGTCCGCCGTGGCGGCCTCGTAGGCAATATTGACCGGATGCGTCAGGGGAAGATTCCAGACCGGGAAGGTCTCAAACTTGGCATAACCGGCGGCGGTGCCGTGCTTATGCTCGTGATACAGCTGTGAGAGGCAGGTGGCGAGCTTGCCCGAGCCAGGGCCGGGCGCCGTCACGACAACGAGCGGACGCGTGGTCTCGACGAACTCGTTCTTGCCGTAGCCTCCGTCAGAAACGATCAGATCGACGTCGTGCGGATAGCCCTCAATGGGATAGTGCAGCTTGGCGGGAATGCCGAGTGCATTCAGACGATTGCGGAAGACGTCGGCAGCGGGCTGACCGGCATACTGCGTGATAACCACGGCCGCGACAGCAAAACCGTTGCCGCGGAACAGGTCGACCAGGCGCAAAACGTCCTCGTCATAGGTAATGCCCAGGTCACCGCGAGCCTTGTTCTTCTCGATGTGGTTCGCGTTAATGGCGATGATGACCTCGACGTCGTCGGCTATGCTCTTGAGCATGCGAAACTTGCTGTCCGGCTCAAAACCCGGCAGCACGCGGCTGGCATGATAATCATCGAACAGCTTGCCGCCAAACTCCAAATACAGCTTGCCGCCAAACTGCGAGATGCGCTCCTTAATATGAGCGGCCTGCAGCTCGATATACTTCGCGTTGTCGAAACCCTGGCGCATGTGTGGCTCCCGTCCCGTTTCCATTTAATGTCCTAGGCGATTATAACGGAGCCCGCCCTCCCCGATACCCAGGCTACCAACAGGCACCAACCAAACACGCTCACCACAACCACCGGGGACCCGGGGCAGCTCGTTTGGAACGGGGAACAAGTCACTCAGCACCAACAATGAAAACGTCGCAGGCAGAGCTGAAGCCAGCGAACGGGCACCAGAGCGAGCAAGCTTCCCCCTGCACCAACAAGGGGAACGCCGCAGGTGGAGCATAAGTCAGCGAGCGACGTCCAGGACGTACAAGTTGGCATGAAAAAGGCAAGGCATAGACCTTCTGGTCATGCCTTGCCTTTTGAATGACAAATTGTCGCTCTGGGCGGCGCGCAGCGTCAGCTGGTCCGCCGTTCGTTAGAACGGCGGAACCTAAGGGCGCAGCGTCGAGCAGTTACGGCGTTTGGTAAAACGCCGTAACCTAAACCGCCTGTGCCAGCTTCTCGGCTCGCTCGGCGGCGGCAAGTGCCTCGATGACGGTGCCGAGCTGATCGCCCAGAAGGACGCCGTTGTAGGTGGAGTTGAAGCCGATACGATGATCGGTCACGCGGTCCTGGGGCTGGTTGTAGGTACGGATCTTCTCGGAACGGTTGCCGTGGCCGATCTGGCTCTGGCGCTCGGCGCCGAGCTCGGCCTGCTGCTTCTCGAGCTCCATCTCGTACAGACGAGCACGCAGCATCTGCATGCAGACCTCGCGGTTCTGGATCTGGGAACGCTGCTCCTGCGACTGCACCACGGTGTTAGTGGGCAGGTGGGTGATGCGCACGGCGGAGTAGGTGGTGTTAACGCACTGACCGCCAGGGCCGGAGGCACAGTAGGTATCGATGCGCAGGTCGGATTGGTTGATCTGAACGTCGATCTCCTCGGCCTCGGGAAGCACGGCGACGGTTGCCGTGGAGGTCTGGATGCGACCCTGGGACTCGGTCTTGGGGACGCGCTGGACACGATGCACGCCGGACTCGTACTTCATGACGGAGTAGACGCGGTCGCCCTCGACCTTAAACTCAATGGACTTAAAGCCGCCGGCCTCGCTGGGGCTGGAGTCGAGCACGGTAGTCTTCCAGCCGCGCGACTCGCAGAAGCGCTGGTACATCTTGTACAGATCGCCGGCAAAGATGGCCGCCTCGTCGCCACCGGCGGCGGAGCGGATCTCGACGATGGTGTTCTTGTCGTCGTTGGGGTCGCTCGGGATGAGCATGTACTTAATGTCTTCCTCGAGCTGGGGAAGCTTGGCCTCGTTTTCGGAGATGTCCATCTGGAGCATCTCCTTCTCGTCCGCGTCGGTCGTGTCGCGGAGCATCTCCTTGGCGGCCTCGATGTCATCGAGCGCGCCGATGTACTCGCGCGAGGCCGCGATGAGGTCGGACTGGTGCGCGTACTCCTTGTTGAGACGCGTGAACTCCTTAATATCGGAGGCGACGGCCGGGTCGGAGAGCTTCTTCTCGAGCTCCTCGTAGGCCTTGATGATTTTTTCGAGCTTGTCGCGCATGGCGGGACTCCTTTATATACGTGAAGGTGAAAATCGGCAGAGTTGATGGGGCGCGCGGCGCCACTGCGGGGGTAAGCCCGGCTAGAGCATGTCGATCTTCAGATACATGCGCATCCCTTCGCGTATGGGGTACATAGTTGCGGTCTAACCCATACATGATAGCGTGCGCAGGCAAACCTGCATATAACCCGCACGGAATGATTGGACGTAGCCGCTGGGGACGTTCCTTAACGATTAGTCGTTTAAGAACGTCCCCAACGGCTAGCAAAGGGACTGTCGCTTTGTCACATTCTAGAGCGTCTGAAGCAGAGCGACGAGGAAGCGGATGCCTTGGAGGTAGGCGCGGCGGGTGATGCGCTCGTTGGTGCCGTGGACGCCGCGATCACACTCGTCGTCATCAACCACAAAGGCCGAGAAGCGAATGCATTCAGGGCAAATGTGCTGGTAGTTGGCAGCGTCGGTCGCACCGATCACGGTCGAGGGCACAATTGCCACCGGCTCGAATGATCCGTTTTCCTCCGTCCCCTTTGGATCACGGAAATAGCGGGCGGCGATGGAGCGAACCGCCTCGAGGCCAGGACCACCGATGCGCGGGGACGGCGAGGGTTCGGAGCTGCCGGGGCCCAGCTCCACTTCGACACGACCGGCAAGGTCCGTTGCGGCAATTGCCTCGCGGCAGCGCGCCACAACGTCGGCCACGCTCGTGCCCTCGAGCATGCGGAAGTTAATGTTGGCCCACATATCCTGCGGCATTACGTTGGCGCCGGTGCTGCCACCCTTGATTTGCGTGGGCGCGCAGGTGGTCGTCACCAGCGGATAGAGCTTCTTGCTGGCAAGGCAATCGCGAACGATGGCACCCCCGTTGGCGGCAATTTCATCGGCCGTGTAGAGCCCCAACTCGACGAGTTGGGCGGCAAGCAAGTCGGTCACGCGCGTCGGCCACTCGATATCGCAGATTGCGGTGATGGCACGGCTGAGCACCTCGAGCGACGTGCCGCCGTAGGGGTTAGAAGAATGTCCACCCTTACTCTTCGTCTTGAGCACGATATCGGCATAGCCCTTCTCCGAGAGGTCGGCGTGCATGAGCCAACCCTCGCCCGCGCTGTACTCGGCAGCCGAAACGATGCGGTAGTCGCCCTCGTCGATCAGGTACTCAAGCTCAATGCCGCGCTCCTCGAGCGCGTGGCCGATGGCGCCTGCGCCGTACTGCGTGGTTTCCTCGTCCTGGCCAAAGGCCAGGAGCAGCGTGCGCTCGTGCTGCCAACCGTGCGCCAGCGCATACTCGACAGCCTCGAGAATACCTGCGACCTGGTCCTTCATGTCAATCGCGCCGCGGCCCCAGATGTAGGTGTCGTCCACGTGCCCGCTAAAGGGGGCATGCGTCCAGTCGGCCTCGGTACCCGGCACCACGGGAACCACGTCCATGTGACCCATGAGCATAACGGGCTTGAGGGCAGGGTCGGAACCGCTAAGTGTCACCAATAGCGAATGGTCGATAAGCTCGACCTCGCCCGCCGCAAATACGTGCGGCCAGGCCTGCTGCATATAGGCGCGCAGGTCGTCGAACGGCTGCCAGTCCATCGCCTCGGCATCCATGCTCGAGATGGTCGGAAACGACAGCACGCGCCCCAGGCGCTCGCACGCGCCAGTTTCATCCAAATCGGCAAAATCGTCCTCATGCGCAAAGAAGCGCCAAACCTCGGCCATGACATCCTTTCGATTGTGACGACAAAGGCCGCCCCACGGGAGCGGCCCTGCAACGCAAGCGTTTGCGGTCGGTTATTTGTCCTCGAGATAACGCGAGAGGAACTCGCGGGTGCGCTGGTGCTTGGGGTTGCCGAAGAGCTCGGCCGGCGCGGCGTCCTCGAGCACCACGCCCTTGTCCATAAAGACCACGCGGTCGGACACGGTTCGGGCAAAGGCCATCTCGTGCGTGACGACGACCATGGTCATGCCGTCGGCCGCAAGCTTGCGCATGACCTCGAGCACCTCTCCCACGATCTCGGGGTCGAGTGCGGAGGTCGGCTCGTCGAACAGCATGATCTGCGGATTCATGCACAGGGCGCGCGCGATGGCCACGCGCTGCTTTTGGCCACCGGATAGGCGGCCCACGGCGGCGTGCGCGAACTTTTCGAGCCCCACGCTCGTCAGATGCTCCATCGCGACCTTCTCGGCCTCGGCCTTGCTCATCTTTTTGAGCGTGACGGGCGCGAGCGTGCAGTTGTCGAGCACATCCATGTTGTTGAACAGGTTAAAGCCCTGGAACACCATGCCGATGTCCTCACGCAGCTTGTTAATGTTGCAGCGCTCGGCCGTAAGGTCCTGGCCGTGAAACCAGATATGGCCCGCGTCCGGAGTCTCGAGCAGGTTGAGGCAGCGCAGGAAGGTCGACTTGCCCGAGCCCGAGGCGCCGATAATGGTAACGACCTCGCCGGGGTTAACGGACAGGTCGATGCCCTTAAGCACCTCGAGCGAGCCAAAGCTCTTGCGCAGGCCCTCGACGCGGATAAGCGGCTCATTGGTCTGTGCGGCGGCCGCGGTGCCGGTAGTGGCGATATCTGCCATGATGATTCTCCTCGTCTTGAGCCTAGTTGGAGCTGGGCAGCGTTGCCGGGGCCTCGGCGCCGAGCTTTTTGCCAAAGGCCTCGAGCAGGCGGCTCGCCACGAGCGTCAGGATCAGGTAGACCACGAGCGCCACGCAGTAGACCTCCATCTGGCGGTAGTACACGCCGGCGACGGTGGTGGTGGCGTACATGAGGTCGAACACGCCGATGACCGAAAGCACCGACGAATCCTTGATGTTGATGATGAGCTCGTTGGTGAGTGCGGGGATCGCGTTTTTAATACCCTGGGGGAACACGACCTTGCGCATGGCCTGCCACTGCGACAGACCCAGCGAGCGCGCCGCCTCGGCCTGGCCGGGATCGATGGACTCGATGCCGCCGCGCAGGACCTCCATCATGTAGGCGGTGGAGTTGAGCGAGATGGTGACGAGACCGGCGGTGAAGGTACTCCAAATCTGGTTGGCCTGGGCGGTCTCGAAGCCCATGCCGCGCAAAACGGTGAAGCCCGCGTAATAGATGAGCAGGCCCTGGACCATCATGGGCGTGCCGCGCACGATGGTAGAGTAGACGGTCGCAAAGCCGCGGCCGATGCTCTTAAAGAAGCGCACCAGATCGTTATCCACGCGGTCGAACGTCTGAATACGCAGGAACACAAAGAGCAGCGCCAGGAAAAAGGCGATGACGGTACCGAAGGTCGCAAGTGCGATGGTGATCTCGATGCCGCGGATAAAGAAGTCGCCGCTCTTGTAGGTCATGTAGACCAGGCTCGACAAAAAGTCGCTGGGGTTGGAATCCGAGACAACGCTCACCTGCACCAGGTCGATAAATGACATGACGCAGCGGTCGATAAAGAAGATCGCCGCGATGGCGACCACGACGTAGCTGCCTAAGCGTGCGCCACGACGGAAGCGCTCGGATGCGAACGGCGACGCCTCGCGATAGTCGTTCCAGTGCATGAGCTTGGCGACCAGCGCCGCCGCCGACACGACGAGCCAGGCCCAAAGGATTGCCCAGAGGCAGTCTTGGAACACGCCCGTAGGCGCCAAGAAGCTCAGCGGCGTGGGGTTGCGCTGACTAAACGCCAGGCCGAGCGCCGCGATAACGCTCGTGCCCAGGTACACGTAACGGTGGTCGGCCTTGATAAAGGAGGCCAGACGATTGATGGTTTTCATGCTGCCTCCCTATGCCGGCTGACGGTCGAGGCACGCGTCCCACATTTGGTCGCGTTCCTCTTGGCTAATGCCCTTGAGTGTCTTGTCGATGAGTTTAAGCAGCTTGTCCGAGCCCTTGCGGCAGCCGACGTTTGCCGCGACCTCCTGCTTAAAGCCCTCGCCCTCGGCAAAATGAATAGGGACGATACCCGGGTTTTGGGCCATATAGCCCTTCTCGTTCTCGGTGTTGTAAGTCACGGCGTCGCACGTGTCCTGCAGCAGATTCGAGAACACCGTGGGGACCGAATCGACCGGGTTCTTGTGCACAACGCCCGGAATCTCGTCGATGACGGTGTCGAGCATGGTGTCCTTTTGGCCGAGTACCGTGGCACCGCTAAAGTCGCTGAGCTTGGTGGCGTTTTGGTAGGGGGAACCCTCTTTTACGAACAGGCCAAAGTAGCCAATGAAGTACGGGTCGGAGAAGCCGACCGACTCCTCGCGCTCGGGCGTGGCGCTCATACCGGCGATGATGAGGTCGATCTGGCCGTTGTTGAGCGAATCGATAAGGCCCGAGAAGCTCTGCTTGACGGCAACGGGCTCGCCACCGAGGGCCTTGCAGACGATCTTGGCGATCTGCACGTCGTAGCCATCGGCATAGGCGCCCTGCACGTTGTCGATGGGGATAGTGTACTCACTGGCTTCGGAAACCTGCCAGTTGTACGGGGCGTAGGCCGCCTCCATGCCAATGCGGATCTTGTCCTTGCCGATCACGGAATCGGACAGGTCGTCGCGACCGCCGCCCGTCGTGGGCTGAACCACCTTGAGCGTGGACGGACGCTGACAGCCGGCGAGCGCGCCGGCGACGACGGAAGCGCTCGCAGCGAGAGCGCTACCCAAGAAGATGCGACGGCTGCACACCGGCTGTGGATGCGCGTCGCGCTGATGGGGAGAATGCATAATCTGCCTTCCCTGTTGAATCGTATGCTGACGACTTAACAGGATATACGCCAGCGACCAGCAGTGCAGCACAAGCTCGAAAAATTAATAGACACATGGTAGTCATTGGGGACGTCGATGTTTTGGCAATGCCGGCGAGCGACGTCCAGAGCGAACAAGTGGCATGAAAAAGACAAGGCATGACCAGAAGGTCTATGCCTTGCCTTTTGAATGACAAATTATCGCTCTGGACGGCACGCAGCATCGACCGAGCGGCGGAACCTCTAGAGCAAGGTGACGCTAAAGCTGCGTTTATCGGTAGCGCCGGGGGCCAAGGTGATGGTGTTGACCTTGTGCTCAAAGACGTCGTCCTCGGTGGACATGGTGGTGTGACCGGTCCAAGGCTCGAGCGCCACAAACGGAGCGTCGTTGGCGGCAGACCACACGCCGATGTACTTAAAGCCTTCAAAGTCGATCTTGACGCCGTGGCCCGACTTGCGGCCGCGCAGCGTGAGCGTGGAGCCCGGGGTATCGGTGAACATGATGGCGTCGTTATCGAAGCTGCGGTGCGTGATGGGCAGCACGTCCGAGTTATCGGGGGCCTTGTAGCTACCCTCGAACGTCATAAGGCCATCGGGCGTGATGACGGGGGCCTCGTTAGTCCAAGCCTCGGTAAACGCCAGCTCGTAATCCTCGAACGCCTCGTCCTCGGCGCCGGGGGCGGGCACGTTAAATGCGGGGTGGCCGCCCACCGAGAACGGCAGGTCCACGTCGCCGGTGTTGGTGACGGCAAAGGTCTGGGTAAGCGTGGCGTCACCAGTCAGGGCATAGGTCATGTTGAGCTTAAAGTGGAATGGGAACGCCTTGAGCGACTCGGGCGTGTCGGTGAGCTCGTAGGTAACGGACAAACCGTCCTCCGACACCTCGACGATCTTGTGCTCGACAATGCGTGCGATGCCGTGGCGCGCCATCTCGCAGGTGCCGGCGGCAGACGTCGCCGTGTTGTTGCGCAGCGATCCCACGATGGGGAACAGGATGGGCGCGTGCTTGCCCCAAAAGGCCGGGTCGCCCTGCCACAGATACTCATTGCCGTTGAGGGCAAGGCTCGTGAGCTGGGCGCCCATGGAATCGATGGCCGCGGTGAGGCCGCCGCGCTTGATGGTAGTGACGGTGGACATGCTACTTCCTCCAAAAGTAAACAACAGTGTCGAGGGTTATTGTCCCACTCTTGGCAGCAGGGCTGAGCGGCAGGCGCAGTTATTGAGCAATAGCATAAAGGTCAAACCCACCCTGCGGCGCGCTATCGACCGTATCGGGTGCTTGCGAATTAAAACTCACCGGGACCATGCGCTTTGAGGCGCGGTAACGCGTGCCGTCGGTGGCGACGGGCGGCTCATCGACCGTGAGCTCGTAGTCGCCGGGCTTGAGCTCGATACCGTCACCTTCGGAATTGACGTATTGGTACTCGTCGATTGCTTGTCCCCTGAGCGTGCGGCCCACGATATGGACGAGCATTTGGCTGTCGCCGCGCGCGGTATCCCACGTCGCGCCGTCCTTAACCTCGACCGACACATGCACCGAGCGCGTGCGGCTGAGCGATTGCTCGACGGACATCTCGACCTTGGCGGCGTCTTGGCGCTGCCGCTCGACATGACCCCAGATGCTGCCGATTGCCGAGCAGGCGATAACGCCGGCCATGAAGGCGATGAGGATGGGGCCGAGCGGAGAACGGCGGCCCGCGTCTTCCTCACGAGCCAGGTCGGGGCGATGCGTGGGCGCAGGCGCCTGGGCGCCTTGCGCGGGCACGTCGAGAATGCTGAAAGATGCCGTACTGCCAGGGTCGATGGTGTGGCGCGGTTGCGGGGTCTTTGCCGGCGAAATGGACATGTCGGCTGGCTCACCCAGCGTGGCCGTGGCATCGGCCTTTGCCTCGTCGGCCTCGGCCTGGGCCCAAGCCTGTTCAAAGGTCAGGGGCTCGGCGAGGTCGGAAGTGGCATCCGTCTCGACGGCATCGTTGCTGTCTCTTATACACATCTCCGAGCCCACGAG
>URWZ01000048.1 GCA_900551625.1 uncultured Collinsella sp. | reverse complement strand
CTCCCGACCCGCTCGCCGTGGCCGATCCCTTTGCGCCCAACGTCCCCGACCCCGCCGCCGCGCCCATCCCCGTGCCGCAGACCGTCTCTCGTGACGCCCTCGCCGGTATGGGCGGAGCCGCCGCAACCGGCGCCGCCGTGGGCCTTGGCGCCGCTGCCGGCATTGCCTCCAACATGGCGAGCACCCGCGCCCCGCAGCGCCCGCTCGCCCAGCTCGTCGACGTCGTGAGCGGCGAGAGCCACAGCATCACTTCCGCGCAGGTGACCATCGGTCGCGAGCGTTCGGTTTCGGACATCGCCCTGCGCGACCCCAACGTGTCGCGCCGTCACGCCCAGCTCACCTTTACCGGTTCGGACTGGTCGATCGAGGACCTCAATTCCACCAACGGCACGCTCGTCAACAACCGCCGCATCACGCGCTGCCCGCTGCGCAACGGCGACCTGCTGACGTTTGGCCTGAGCACCTTTGAATTTAGGGGATAGTCGCTTATGAACATCGATATCGTCCTTTTTGCAGGCCGCATCGTCCTGGTCGCCCTGCTCTACATCTTCCTGTTCGCCGTCATGAAAACCGGCGTGGGACTCGTACGCGGCCAGCGCCGCGACTCCGCTATCTGGACGATCGATGTGGACAAGGGTCCGCGCGGCATCCGTGGCATCCACGTAGACATGCTCGGCCCCGTCATCGTGGGCCGCTCGCCGTCCTCCGACATCTGCATCAACGAACCGTTTGTCTCGGCCTCGCACGCACGCTTTTCGCTGCAGGGCCCGGCACTCATCATCGAAGACCTCAACTCTTTGAACGGCACGCTCGTTAACGGCCGTCAGCTGGTGGAGCCCGCAACGCTGCGCGAGGGTGACGAGGTCCAGATTGGCGACGTGGTCATGAAGGTGAACCGTCGATGATCGACGAGGAGAACAAGTCCGCAACCATGCCCGAGACGCCAACTGTCCCCGCAGCTGCGCCGGCTCATGCCGCTCCAGCGCGCCCTGCGACCGTGGAGCCCGAGGACACGGTGTTCTCCCTGCCTCTTTCGCATGTAACTCAAGAATATCCGGCACTCGTCGATGACGAGGACGCCAGCACCGAGCAGCTCGACGCCCCCATCGGCGCGCACGCTGCCGAGCAGCCCGCGGAACCGGAGGCAACGCCCGCACCGGCCCACTTTGCCGAGCCCGTCGCCGAGGCGATCAACGAGAGCGCTACCGTGTTTGCAGCCCCCGAGCCTGCCGCGCCGGTATTCCCCGTCGCCCCGGCAAGCGAGGCGGCACCCGCATCTGCAACGCCTGCCGAAGTCGAGCAGCCCGTTGCCGCGCCCGCCACAGCTCCCGAGCCCTCCGCTCAACCCCAGAGCACGCCCGCGCCGTCGCACTTTGCGACGCCCGAGCCGACGGCTGTCGAGCCGCAGCAGGACGGCGATCCCGCCGACCGCGTAACCGAAGATCTCAACCTTCCGGACGTCTCCGACGTCGAGTCGGGCAACGATGCTGACACCGTCTCCCCCGGCGACACCGCCGAGATCGATGTCGCGGCCGTGGAGGCAAAGCTCAAAGATCCCGGCTCGACCATGAGCTTTGAGCCGCTGACCGACGAGCGCATCGAGACCGACTCGACCTACGACGCCGGCACCACCACGCAGCTTATGTGGGGCGCCCGCTCCGACGTCGGATGCGTACGCCCGCACAATGAGGACTCCTATCTGGTGCAGTCGCCGCTCTTTTGCGTGTGCGACGGCATGGGAGGACACGCCGCCGGCGAGGTGGCATCCTCCATCGCCGTCGAGACCATCGCCAAGACGGCGCCGCAGTCCGCCGACGCCGCGCGCCTGGCCGCAGCCGTTGAGGCCGCCAACGCCGCCGTGATCGAGGCCGCCCTCAACGGCCTGGGCAAACCCGGCATGGGGTGCACGGCCACCTGTGCCTACATCGAAAACGACACGCTCGCCATCGCCCACGTGGGCGACTCGCGCGCCTACCTGCTCCACGAGGGTACGCTCATCCGCGTGACCCGCGACCACTCCTACGTGGAGGAGCTCGTGGATGCCGGCGAGATTACGGCCGACGAGGCCCGCGTCCACCCCAACCGCTCGGTCATCACCCGCGCGCTGGGCTCGGATCCCGCCATGTATGCCGACCACTTTACCCTGCACATCGAGGAAGGCGACCGCCTGATTCTGTGCTCCGACGGTCTTTCGAGCATGATTCCCGATAGCGATATCGAGAACATCGCCACGCAGTCTTCGAGCGCACAGATCTGTGTCGACAACTTGGTGGACGCGGCGCTCGCCGCCGGCGGCCACGACAACGTGACCGTGGTGGTCGTCGATCTGGTCGACGACGGCGTCATGCGCGAGGCAAAACGCGTCCGACGCCGCAATGTCACCATCGCCTCCATCTTGGCCCTTGTCTTTGTGCTGGTAGCAGGCATCTGGGCATACACGGGCGTCACCGGCTCCTATTACTTGGGAACCTACCACGGCAATGTCGCCGTCTGGCGCGGCCTACCCGGCAAGACGCTCGGGGTCGAGCTCCACTGGCTCGAGAGCGAAACCAGCATCAAGCTGTCCGACCTGCCCGAAGACACGCAAAACCGCCTGAAGGCAGGCATTCCACAAACGAGCGTCGACGATGCGCAGGACACCATTTCCAAGTACCGCCATCAGATTGACGAGGAGCAGACCCGTCAGGTGATTGACGCGCAAACGATTCGCGACAACACCGATCAGGAATCCACATCCGAGTCAGATTCCGAGAAAACCGCCGAACAGTCAGCCGAGGCCGAAGCCTCCGATAAGAATTAGAAAGGGAGTGCCGCTTATGAGTCGCCGCAACACCGAACTGCTCTTGCTCATCGCCTCGGCGTTCCCCGTCATCCTGCTCTATGCGATGTACGTGCTCACCGCGGGTGCCACGGTTTCCTTTGAGACGCTCGCCGTGCCGATCGGCCTGTTCGCCGCCTTCGCCGCGGCGCATATCGCCGTGCGCATCCTGGCGCCCGGCGCCGACCCCGCCATCCTGCCCATCGTCTTTGTGCTCTCGGGCATCGGCATCACATTCGTGACGCGCCTGGCCCCCGACCTCGCCATCTCGCAGCTCATCATCTTGTTTGTCTCGGTGGCGCTCATGGTGGGAACGCTCGCACTGGTCAAGAACCTCGACGTGGTCATGCGCTACAAGTACACCTTTGGCATTATCGGCATCATCCTGCTGATGCTGCCGATCTTTATCGGCACCACGATCTCGGGCTCCAAGCTGTGGATTCGCATCGCGGGCTTCACCATCCAGCCCGGCGAGTTCGCCAAGGTCTTTATCGTGCTGTTCCTGGCCGGGTACCTGGCCGAGAACCGCGAACTGCTCTCCATCTCCAACCGCAAGATCCTGGGCCTCAAGATTCCGCGCTTCCGCCTGCTGCTGCCGCTGTTTGCCGTGTGGGGCGTGTGCCTGCTCATCGTCGTCTTCGAACGCGACCTAGGCTCGGCCGTCCTGTTCTACACCATCTTTTTGCTGATGCTCTATGTTGCCACGGGACGCTTTTCGTACGTCATCATCGGCCTTGCGCTGCTGGCCGTTGGAGCCGTGGGTGCCTACAAGTTCCTGTCGCACGTGCAGGTGCGCTTTCAGGTCTGGGTCGATCCGTTTAAGGACGCCCAGGGTCAGGGCTACCAGATCGTACAGTCACTTTACTCGCTGGCTGACGGCGGCCTGGTTGGCGTCGGCATCGGCAATGGCATGGCAAACAACATCCCCGTCGTCGAGTCCGACTTTATCTTCTCGGCCATCGGCGAGGAAATGGGCCTTTTGGGCGGCGGCGCCGTGCTCATCCTGTTTATGCTTTTTGCCGTGCGTGGCCTCACCACGGCAGCCCGCGCCAAGTCCGACCTTGCCGCCTTTAGCGCGACCGGCCTTACGGCGGCCATCAGTTTCCAGGCATTCTTAATCGTTGGCGGCGTAACCCGCCTAATCCCGCTGACCGGCGTCACCCTGCCCTTTATGAGCCAGGGCGGTTCTTCGCTGCTGGCGAGTTTTATCATCGTCGCGCTGCTGCTGCGCGCCGGCGACGAGGCAACCGGACGCGAAGCCGAGCTCACCGGCACCGGCACCATGGCCGCCATCACCGATGACCAGGTCGCATCCGCCGCCGCCCCGACCGGTACGCGTTTTGCCAGCGCACCTTCCTACAGCCACGGCAACCACTCCGCGGGTTCACGCATGCGTCGTCGCCTGCTCGACACGCCAGAGTCCGGCGTGCTCGGCCGCGTGGCGCTTGCCAACCGTCTGACTCGTGCCGTGTTTGCCTTCACGGCGCTGTTCGCCATCCTTATCGGCAACCTCACCTATGTCCAGGTCATCAAGGCCAAGGACTATCAGGACATGCCGACCAACAACCACACCATCGCCCGCTCCAAGTACATCCAGCGTGGCTCCATCATCACGTCCGACGGCGTGACACTAGCCGAGTCGCTGCAGCAGGAGGACGGCACCTACGCCCGCTCCTACCCCAACGGCAACATGGCCGCGCACGTGGTGGGCTACGTGAGCCAGCAATACGGCACCGCCGGCATCGAGAGCGTCATGAACGACACGCTCACCGGCTCTAAGGATTACTCCAGCTGGAACAACGCCATCGCGTCGCTCGCGGGCCAGACCCAGCCGGGCAACACCGCCAAGCTCACCATCGACTCGCGCATCCAGACGGCTGCCGAGCAGGCGCTCAAGGGCTTTAAGGGCGCTGTGGTGGTCATGGATCCGCGCACCGGTGCGGTCCTTGCGTGTGCGAGCTCGCCCACCTACGACAACACCAACATCGATGCGCTGCTCCAGTCGGGCGGCGGCGAGGACGGCTCCATGTACGACCGTGCCATGGACGCGCTGTACACCCCGGGCTCGACCTTTAAGGTCGTCACACTCTCCGCGGCGCTCGAAACCGGCACCGCCAGCCTTACCAGCACGTACCAGGCACCCGGCTCCATGGACATCGGCAACGCGCCGGTCACCAACTCTGCCAACGAGAGCTACGGCACCATCAGCCTGCAGCAGGCCTTCGCCGTGTCGTCCAACGTCGTCTTTGGCCAGGTGGCAAACGAGGTCGGCGCCAGCTCGCTCGTCCAGTTTGCCAACGCCTTTGGCTACGGTCAAAAGCTCGGTCAGGACCTTACCGCCGCGGCCTCCATCATGGCCGACCCGTCGCTTATGACCGAGTGGGAGACCGCTTGGGCAGGCGCCGGCCAGCCCGTCGGCATGGACCACACGCCTGGCCCGCAGACCACCGTCATGCAGAATTGCGTGATCGCTGCCGCTATCGCCAACAGCGGCGTGGTCATGGACCCGTTCTTTGTGTCACAGATACTCGCCCCGGACGGGACCGTGGTTAAGACCACGCAGTCCCGCTCGCTGGGCCAGGCTGTCAGCTCTACCACCGCCGATCAGGTCAAGCAGGCCATGCTCGCCGTCGTCCAGTCCGGTACCGGCACCGATGCCCAGATTCCGGGCGTCAAGGTTGCCGGTAAGACCGGTTCGGCCGAGACCGGCGGCACCAACGTCAACTCTATGTTTGTTGGCTTTGCACCTTACGATTCACCCACGGTCGCCATCTCGGTGGCCTTGGAGGATTTCGACAAGCATGACGTCAAGGCCGCCAAGATCGCCGGTATCGTCCTGACCGCGGCGCTTGCCGCACAGGGAGCGTGATGCCCGTGATCAAAGCGGATACTTGGGGCACGCCGCGGCCGATGAGCTAGCGGCAACGCGCCACACGGCCCCAGCGGCCACACATTTGGTACTACACACATCGTTGAGCGAATAGTTATGTTAGGAGCAGGAATGGAACAGAGGGTCCTCGGGGGAAGATACCTCCTTAAGGATAAGGTGGGAACGGGCGGTATGGCGACCGTCTTCCGTGCACAGGATCAGGTCCTCGACCGCACGGTTGCCGTCAAGATCATGCTGCCGCAGTATGCCGGCGACGCCACCTTCGCCGCCCGCTTTAAGCAGGAGGCCCAGGCAGCTGCCGGCCTGTCCTCCCCCTATATCGTGGGCGTCTACGACTGGGGCAAGGATGGCGACACCTATTACATCGTCATGGAGTACCTGCGCGGTACCGACCTTAAGAGCGGCATCAAGAGCCACGGCGCCCTCGATCCCAAGAAGGTCGCGCAGATCGGCTCGCAGATCAGCTCCGCACTTTCAGTCGCACACAAGCACGAGATCATCCACCGCGACATTAAGCCGCAAAACATCATGGTGCTGCCCGACGGCAACATCAAGGTAATGGATTTTGGCATCGCACGCGCCAAGAACAGCCACCTCACGCAGGATAACAACGTGCTGGGCACCGCCCACTATGTAAGCCCCGAGCAGACCCGCGGCCAGGACCTCGGCCCCACCTCGGATATCTACTCGCTGGGTGTCGTCATGTACGAGTGTGCCACCGGCCGCGTACCCTTTGACGGCGACGACGCCATCTCGGTCGCGCTCAAGCAGGTCAATGAGCTCCCCATCCCTCCGAGCCAGATCAACTCCGGCGTCGATGCCGACCTGGAGCGCATTATCCTCAAGTGCATGGAGAAGGACCCGGCAAACCGCTTCCAGACGGCCGACGAGCTGCGCCAGGTACTCAACAGCTACCTGTCCGGCCGTGCCGTCAATGTCTCGGAGCCCACGCGCATCATCGGTGCCGCCGGCGACCTGGGTGCCACCAAGACCCGCGAGCTTTCCGACTCAACGCGCGCTATGGTTCGTCCCGTCTCGGGCGTGAGCGGTCAGAATACCGCCCGTAGCGCTGTCTCGGGCTCCACGGGCTCCTACGAGGTCGAGAAGCCTAAGTCCAACAAGAACAGGATCATCGCCGCCGTGATTGCCGCCGTCGCCGTGATTGGCGTGGTGGTGGCCTTTGCCACGGGCATGTTCAGTGGAGAACAGGTCACGGTGCCCGACGTGCTGGGCAAGGACCAGGAGACCGCTATTGAGCTGATCAAGGAAGCCGGCCTTGAGGTCGGAACTGTCGACCAGAGCTATAACGACGATGTCGACGAGGGCAAGGTTGCCGAGCAGACCCCCAACGGCAACACTAAGAAGCCCAAGGGCTCCAAGGTTAACCTGGTGATCTCCAAGGGCCCTAAGCCCTCCGAGAAGGTTGAGGTTCCCCGGCTTGTCGGCCTAACCAAGGACCAGGCAGAAGCCGCGCTGGCAAGCGTTGGCCTGAAGGGCAACGCCTCCGAGGAGGCCAACGAGGCCGATGAGGGCCAGGTCTTTGAGCAGAGCACTGCTGCCGGCAAGGAGGTCGAGAAGGGCACGACTATCTCGTACAAGGTCTCTGGCGGCCCGGACACCACCTCGGTGCCCGATCTGACCGACATGACCGAGGCCCAGGCGCGCAACGCTCTCGACATGGCTGGCTTTGGCGTCGACGTGAGCTACCAGGAAAACGACTCGGTTACCGAGGGCACCGTAATTAGCTGGAACCCCAGCGGCAAGCAGAAGCCCGGCGCCACGATCACCGTCGTCATCGCCAAGAAGTCCGGCAAGGCCAGCGTCCCGGGCAACCTGTACGGCAAGAGCATCTCCGCCGCCGTCACCGCGCTCAACAACGCCGGGTTCTACAACATCGCATTCTGCGATCAGAACGGCAACCCCGTGAGCGGCAACGAGAATGCCACCGTTACGGGCGTCTCCCCCACCGGCAAGCAGTCCACCGACAGCACGATCACGCTGACGGTTTCCATCTCCGGTTCCGGCGACGACTCCGAGTCTAGCAACTAACGTCGATCGCTTGTTGCTCCGAGCGGCTTAGACCGCAAACACATTCGCTCAGAAGCGCCCGCTTGCTCCCCCAGCAAGCGGGCGCTTTTTTTGACGTGGGATGCCGCCCATGGATGAACGTGACTTAAAACCAGAAAAGCCCGGCACCATAGCGGTACCAGGCTCGATCAATCTCTGGTGCCCCCGGGCGGATTCGAAAACTCCCCCCGCGGGGAAATTGGTGACGCGGGTGTCGACGGCCCGAATCCGCCGACAGCCCGCACAAACCAGAAACGGCGCCGCTCACGCGACGCCGTCATATTCCCTGGTGCCCCCGGGCGGATTCGAACCGTCGACACCCGCTTTAGGAGATATGATTTAATGCTACCCCCTACCATTCATCAAGCATCATTGAACATCATATAACCGCAGATAAACATAGCAGTTTGTGTCTTTTACCTCCGGTAGCTGAGCCTACGCTTTTACAAACATATTACTAACAGCTTTAGCTAAACTGCACTCAATGAATTGTTGAAAACTATTCAAAGAAACGGAGCGCAAAGATGTCAGAACAGCCACTAATTAGCGGAAGAGGCACGTGTTGGAAAGACAAGAGATCACCTAACACCTATCGCTATTATTTTTCCCTTGGAGTCAAGGACCCTAAGACGGGGCGCTACAAACGATCCCCAACTTATACAGTTCGTTGCAAGACTAAAACAGAAGCTAAGGCTGCAATGCAGGCCAAGCTGGCTGAAATCAACTCCTCTGGCACGATCACTAAAACTAAAAAGCCCACTTTGCTTGCGTCCTACTGCTGGGCCTTTCATGAAAATAGGGACACCGAGCTTGCGCCAACGAGCTATGAAAGAGAAGCGTACGATTGCAGGCATATCGAAGACCTATTCGGTGCGTTTCAGACAATTGAGGGGCTAACTCCCGATCTAATCGAAGAAACATATGCCGAAGCTCGTCGTACGGGAAAATACAAACCATCAGAGCTTGTACGAATCAATGCGAAACTGCGTCAGATTTTGTCGAATGCAGTCGCAAAGAGAATAATTGACCGAAACCCCTGCGCTACCGTTCATGTTCGCAGACCACGCAACAAAAGAGAATCACTGACAATCGACCAAGTAGCTACCCTATGCACACGTCTTCAACACATTGAGCTCACCGCCGAAGCTGTCGGTACACTAGTACTAGTGTATACGGGTATGCGGAAAGGCGAGATGCTGGGCCTCGAATGGCGCGATTGGGACCCCGCCAATAAAACCTTGAAAATTGACAGGCAGTACACCAACGACCATGAACTGAGGGCACCCAAGTCACAAGAAAGCCAACGCAAAATTCCCGTTGGAGAAACCTTGGCCGAACGTCTTCAATCATGGTCAGCCATACAAAAAGAGCTCCTGGCCTCTCTGGGGCTGTCCCAGACTGGCAGCACTCCCATCATTAGCGATATTGCTGTCGAGCAAGGGATCCCTACTGTCTGTCACATGAAAAACTACATCTTCAACCATTGGTTTCGCGATTTCGCAGTTAGCTGCAATCTTGGAATCTATGAGCCGAACAATTCGACTGGCGGAAAACTATATAAGGGCATCTGCCCGCATCAGCTCAGGCATTGTGTAAGCACTTTTATGCTGGCGAACGGATCGGACGTTAGAAGCGTGCAAGGCATTCTTGGCCACGCGGACCCCAATATCACGCTCAAAACGTATACAAGCCTCGTTCAACAATCAGAAATAAAAGCAGTTAAAGGCTACGAAGCCTTCATCAACGCCTATATACAGAGAAGCGAGAA
>URWZ01000047.1 GCA_900551625.1 uncultured Collinsella sp. | reverse complement strand
CACACTGCATATCGTCGGCAGCGTCAGATGTGTATAAGAGACAGGCCCACAACCTCGGGGATTACGTCGCCCGCCTTGTGCACGATGATGGTATCGCCCTCGCGCACGTTTTTGCGACGGATCTCGTCGATGTTGTGCAGCGTGGCGCGCGCGATGGTGGAGCCGGCGACCGTCACCGGGTCGAACTCGGCGACCGGCGTGAGCACACCGGTGCGACCCACCTGGATGCGAATTTCGCGCAGGACGGTCTGCTTTTCCTCGGGCGGGAACTTAAAGGCAATGGCCCAGCGCGGCGCGCGGGCGGTAAAGCCCAGGTCGAGCTGCTGCTGGAAGCTATCGACCTTTACGACCACGCCGTCGATGTCGTAGTCCAGGTCACCGCGGTGCTCAAGCGCCTGGGCACAGAACTCGTGGACCTCGGCGGGTGTGGCGCAGCGTGCCACGTTGGGGTTGACGCTAAAGCCGGCGCTACGAAGCCAGTCCAGAAACTCGCGCTGGCTGTGGACGTGCAGCGGGTCGGTATCGGCGATGGCATAGATAAAGGTGGCCAGGTCGCGGCGCGCCGTGACCTTGGGATCCTTTTGACGCAGACTGCCGGCGGCGGCGTTACGCGGGTTGGCGAAGGGGTCGCGCCCCTCGGCATCGGCCTCTTCATTCAGGCGAACAAAGCTGCCCTTGGGCATGTAAACCTCACCGCGCACTTCGATGGTACGCTCGCGGTCGGCGCCCATGTGGGCGAGCGCCGCTTCGGACAGGTGCATGGGCACATCCTTGATGGTACGCACGTTGAGCGACACGTCCTCGCCCGTGGTGCCGTCGCCGCGCGTGGCGGCGCGCACAAAAGTGCCGTTTTGATAGGTAAGCGCGACGCCCAGACCGTCGATCTTAAGCTCGCAGGTATAGGTGACGCTACCGGCACCGAGCGCATCCTCGGTGCGCTGGAGCCACGCGTCAAGTTCATCCAAATCCATGGCATCGTCCATGGAATACATGCGCGCCATGTGCGTGACCGGCGTAAACTGCTCGCTCACGTAGCCGCCCACGCGCTGGGTATAGCTGTCGGGCGTCACCAGGTCGGGGTAGGTGGCCTCGATTTCCTGCAGCTCAACGAGCATTTTGTCAAAGGCGGCGTCTGTGATCTCGGGCGCGTCGAGCATGTAGTAGCGATAGGCGTGGTAATCGAGCTCGTGGCGCAGCTCGGCCGCACGCGCTGCCGCCTGGGCACGGGCATCGGCCGGTGCAGCGACATCCGCACTCGCGGGCGTTTCGGTATCAATGTCCACACCGTCACCAAACAGGCTCGATTGCTCCATAGCGGCACTCCTTCGCTCGATTTCAAACGGTTACTAGAGTACCACCGGTCACTATGGCGCCGAATAGCCCTTTCGAACCGCACCGAATCGGCAGCCACCAGGCCGGGGTGGATCGCGCGATCAAACCATGCCCTTGCCAGTTCTAAATGATCCGTTTTCCTCCGTTCCCAACGGATCAATGAGAAAAGAGGGGGCTGTCCCACATTGATGGGACGGCCCCCTCTGGCATCGGTATGTGCGATACGGCTCGTTAGTAACCCTGGCCGTAGCCCTGACCCTGGCCCTGCTGGCCTAGTAGCTCCTCCAGGTACTGGCGCAGCTGCTCGTCGGTAATACCGCCGTTGCCGGTGTCGGTCGAACTGTCGTCCTGCTGCTGGTTCTGCAGCTCCTCGTCGGAGCCCAGCTCAACCGTGACCTTCTTCTCGTCCTTGCCGCGCATGAGCGTAATCTCGACCTTCTCGCCCACCTCGTGGCTGCGCAGCGCGATGATCAGGCCATCGGCGCTCGTAATCTCATCGTCGCCCAGCTTAGTAATGACATCGCCCTCTTGGATGCCAGCCTTGGCGGCAGGACCGTCCTCGACGACGCTTGCCACATACGCGCCGCTATCGGTGCTCAGCTTGTTGGTGCGGGCGTTGAGCGCATTGACGCTCGAAAGCGTAGCGCCCATGTATGGATGCACCGGCGTCTTGCCGTCGATAATCTGGTCGGCAATGTTCTTGGCGTAGTTAACCGGAATGGCAAAACCCACGCCAGAGCTGGAGCCCGAGTAGCTCTCGATGAGCGAGTTGATACCCACCAGCTCGCCATTGTCGTTGACGAGCGCGCCGCCGGAATTGCCCGGGTTGATGGCGGCATCGGTCTGGATCATGTTGGCGTAGATGGTGTTACCGCTGGTAGAGCTCATGGCCGTGGAGCGATACAGCGCCGACACAATACCCGTGGAGACAGACTGCTCGTTGCCGAACGGCGAGCCGATCGCCATGACCCACTCGCCCACGTTGAGCTTGGAGGAATCACCAATCTCGATCGGCGTGAGCTTGGAGGCGTCAGCATCCTTGAGCTTGATGACGGCCAGGTCGCTCGAGGCGTCGTTGCCCACGAACTCGGCCTCATAGGTGGTGCCGTCATCCATGGTAACCACGTACTGGTCATAGCCATCGACCACATGGTTGTTGGTGAGGATGTGACCCTCGGTATCGAGCACAACGCCCGAACCGACGCTGCCCGAACCATCCGACTCGTCGGCAGACTGCGAAAGCGAGCCATTTTGGCTGCCGCTCGAAGTGGCGGTAATGGAAACGACAGAGGGCAGGGCCTTGGCAGAGACGGCCTCGGCCAGCGTGGTGTCCTCGGAGTCGATCGTGATCTTTTGCGTCGATGAACCCGAAGCACCCGCCGTCACGGCGTTCCTGCCGCCGCCGATATCGAGCGTGCCGCTCATAATGAGCGCAATGACCAGCAGGGCGCCGCAGGCACAACCGGCGAGTGCCGTAATAAAGATCGGCAGCTTTTTGGTCTTGGTCTTGACCACCGTGTGCTTGTTCACGACCTGTTGGCCGCCCAGCGGCTTGCCGGTCTGCGTGTCGTAGGCCTGCACGTAGGGAATGTTGCTGTCGGCAGGCGTCGACTCCACCTGTACGCGCGGCTGCTGCTGAGTCTCGCCGGCATTACCCGGATCCTGGGGGCGCTGGGAATCGTTCTCGCTCATAGCTGCGATCCTTTCGTCAAATAACCAAAGGCCCGCCAAACACGTGGCGGGCCATCATTGTTCACGTTGAGTTGTACCCCAATATGCGGGTGAACGTGTATGAGAACGCAATCTTTTAGGAAGGCTTAAGTTCTGCTGCAAACTCGAAAGGGATCCACGCATGCGGCAAAACCACCACAAAGGTGCCTGTCCCCTTTGTGGTGGAAATCTAGTCCTTAAACAGATAACCCACGCCGCGGACGGTGGTGATGTGCGCCGCGATCTGCGGACCCACCTTGGAGCGGATGCGTCGAATGTGCACATCGACGGTGCGCGTGCCACCGCAGTACTCAAAGCCCCACACTCGGTGCAGCAGCACCTCTCGGCTGTAGGCGCGGTTGGGGTGCGTCGCCAAAAAGCTCAGCAGCGAGTACTCCATCAGCGTCAGGTCGATAGGCTCGTTATCGAGCGTTACCTGGTAGGTAGCCAGGTTGATCTCGAGGTTATCGATGTTGAGCACATCGTCGGCGGCGACGGTCTCCTCCTCGCCCATCAGGCGCTGCGCGCGAGCCTTGAGCTCGTTGGGCGTCGCCGTGGGGCATACAAAGTCGGCATGCGCGTGGTTCGGCAGACGCAGGGTGCCGAGCGTCTCGTCGTCAACGATCACCAGCATGGGGACGCCGCCGCGGTCGTCGAGCCATTTGGCAATCTGATCGATGCGGTCGCTGCGGATGCCATCGGAATCGAGGATCAGCAGATCAAAGTCGTGCGCCGCGGTCGGCGAATCGGGAGTTGCCAGGCTCACCTCGACACCCAGGGTGGTCGTCAAGCTGCGGGCAAACTCGTGGAAGCGCGTCGTGCGCGCCATGAACAGGGCACTCTTTTCGGACATATCGACCTCCAAGGAAATGAGCTCAATCGTACTGGAACAAGTCAGCGCGATTAGGAGTTCGCCAGGTAGTGCTTAATCTCCCACTCGGTGATCGTAGACTCAAACTTATGCCACTCGTCGCGCTTCTTTTTGAGGAAGAAGCTGTGGATGTGCTCGCCGAGGGCATCCTTCATAAACTGCGAGTCCTCAAACACGTCGAGCGCCTCTTTGAGCGAGCGCGGCAGCGGCGTGTAGCCGGCCTCGACCATCTGGCGGTCGGTAAGCTTGAGCGTCTCAGCCGTTGCCTCGGGCGGGAGCTCCAGTTTGCGCTCGATGCCATCGAGACCAGCCGCCAGCGTGACGGCGTTGACCAGGTACGGGTTGGCCATGGGGTCGGGGCTGCGAAGCTCGATGCGCGTGGACAGCTGCTTGCCGGGCTTGTAGACCGGAATGCGAACCATACTCGCGCGGTTGCGCAGGCCCCACGTGGCGTACTGCGGCACGGAGTCGCCGCCCGTGGTGATGCGCTTGTACGAGTTGACCGTGGGGTTAGTGATGGCGCTGATCTCGCGCGCGTGCGCCAAGATGCCGGCCATGTAGTGCTTGGCGATATCGGAGAGGTGGTACTTCTCGTCGTCCTCGCCCCAAAAGACGTTGTTGCCGTCGTGGTCGAATAGCGACTGGCACAGGAACATGGCGCTGCCGTCCTCGCCCGCCAACGGCTTGGGCATAAAGGAGGCGTGGCAACCGCTCTCGTAGGCCTGCTGCTTAATGATGAGCTTGGCCGTGGTGATGGCGTCGGACATGCTCAGGGCCTCGGCGTGGCGCAGGCTCATGCCGTGCTGCGAGCGGCCGGCGGCGTGGAAGGTGTACTCCACGGGCACTGACATCTTCTCGAGCGTGAGGACCGTGTTACGGCGCAGGTCGCGGGCGGCATCGCTCACCGAAAGATCGAAGTAGCCCACGTTGTCGAGCGGCTCGGGGGTGTGCTCGTCGGGGAAGTAGTAATACTCCAGCTCGGCGCCCACGTTGAGCAGATAGCCGGCCTTCTCGGCCTTGCGGAACATGCGGCGCAGGGCATCGCGCGGGTCGCCGGCAAACGGCTTGCGATCGGGAGTACACACGTCGCAGAAGACGCGGGCGACGCCGTTGTGGCTCGGGCGCCACGGCAAAATCTGGAAGGTCGAAGCATCGGGAAACGCCAGCATGTCGGCTTCCTCGGGCGTGGCAAAGCCCTCGATGGCGGAGCCGTCAAAGCCAATACCCTCCTCAAAAGCGACCTCGAGGTCCTCGGGGCTGATAGCAAAGTTCTTGAGGCGGCCGAGAATGTCGACAAACCACAGACGCACAAAGCGGATGTCACGCTGCTCTACGGAGCGGAGTACGTAATCGATGTTCTGCTGGTTCATGTCGCTCCCCTTTCTTTCGGGCGGGTTTCGACTGGTCTATATCGCAGATACTATCGCAGAAAAATGTTTCCGCAGGGTTAAAGCGTATCAAGCGCTCAAAAAACGTGCGCGAACAGGCCGTTGCGAACGAGCGGCTAGCGCGAGGTCGATGCGCGGTATTCGATGTGGCCGGGGATCTCGATGCGCTTGGGGGCGAGCTTTGCGGCCTCGCCCACCGTGGTGGTAACGACGTCGATGCGCTCGGACAGGCGCTCGACTACGCGCTCGGCAATGGTGAGGGTGTCTTGCGCTGCTGTGGTCACACCGCCAAAGAGCACATGGTTCCAGGGGTAGTCGTCAAACGTCGCGATCTTGAGCCCCGCCGGCAGCGAGGGACCAAGCTGCGCCAGCGCCTCGGTCAGGCGCAGGAAGACCAGGCCGTTGACAGCGATAAGGCCGAGTCTTTTGCCCGCATAGCCGCGGATGGTTTCGTCCAAGCGGCCAACGCCAGTGGCACCGCCATCGGCCAAGGTGACAACCTCGCCGGCAAGGCCGCGTCGCGACAGCTCGTCGGTAAAGGCCTCGGCGCGCTCGCGACGCACGGGGCTGTCGTCGCTCGCCTCGGTGAGCAGGCACAGGCGCTCGCTGCCCGCAGCAGCCAAGGCGTCTACCAAGCCAGCGACCAGCTCACGGTTGTTAGATGTCACCAGATCGACACCGCCGGCGGCAACGTCGCGGTCGAGCAGCACAACGGGCAGGCGCCCCGCTGCCGCGGCGATTGCCTCGTCGTTGCCTCCGCAGGTGTTGACGACCAGGCCGTCCGCGCCGGCATCGATAAGTCTGGTGAGCGACTCTGCTTCCTTAGCGGGATCGTTGCCGCTAATGGCCGTCATAAGCGAGCAGCCGCGCGCGGCGGCGCTAGCGGAAAGGCCCTCGAGCATGGCGCTGGAGAACGGGTTGGCGATGTCGGCCAGGATCACGCCGATGAGGTTGGTGCGCGAGCTCCGCAGATTGCGCGCGGCGGCACGTGGGCGATAGCCAGTGCGCTCGATAACCGCCGCGATGCGGGCACGGGTCTCCTCGGTCATTTGCCCGGGACGGTTGTTGAGATAGCGCGAGACCGTGGCCGGACTCACGCCCGCCTCGGCGGCAATGTCCTTAATCCTCATCTGCGCCATAGCGCACCCCGTTTCCCAATTGTCAGCAGTCTGAGCCATTTTAGGCATTTTTTAAAAATGCCGGTTGCAAAACGCTGTAGGTGAGTATACTACAACTCGAAACGAAACCGATTTCGTAAACCGATTTCGGCAAGCGTTGGCACGGTGGTGCAAAGATGTACCCTACCGTCTTGGCACCTCCGTGCCAACGCCATATCAAAGGTGTACGCACGAGCAAGAAGGAGCTGCACGACCATGGATAAAACGGTTCTTACCTTCGGCGAGATCATGATGAGGCTCTCGCCCAAAGACCATCTGCGCATTGAGCAGGCGACCGAGTTTGATGTCCGCTACGGCGGCGCCGAGGCAAACACCGCGCTTTCCCTGGCCTACCAGGGCGACAAGGCCGCTTACGTCTCCGTTGTCCCGGCCAACCGTCTGGGCGAGTGCGCGCTGCGCTCGCTGAAGGCCTACGGCGTCGACACCACGCGCGTCGTGCGTCAGGGCGACCGTCTTGGCTCCTATGTGTTTGAGGTCGGCGCCTCGCAGCGCGGCAACGGCTGCGTCTACGACCGCAAGTATTCCGCCATCAACATGGCCAAGCGCGACGTCTTTGACTGGGACAAGATCCTCAAGGGCATCGATGTCTTCTATTTCTCCGGCGTGACCCCCGCCGTCTCCGACGAGATGGCCGCCGCCTGCAAGGAGGCGCTCGCCGTCTGCCGCGCCAAGGGCATCACCACCGTGTGCGACGTGAACTATCGCGGCAAGATGTGGTCGCCCGAGAAGTCGCAGGCCACCATGAAGGAGCTTCTGCCGCTCGTCGACATCTGCATCGCCAACGACGAGGATGCGCCTGCCGGCCTCGGCATGACCTGCGTCTCTGGTTCCCTTGCCCACGGCATCGAGGAGCGCGACACCTATGTCGAGATGGCCCGTCAGATCTGCGCCGAGTACGGCTGCAAAAAGGTCGCCTCGGTCGTTCGCAACATCTCCTGCGTCGAACGCTCCATCTGGATGGGCATGCTCTTTGACGCCGAGAGCGGCGAGCACTGGTTCTCCCCCGCTCACGATGTGCACGTGCTCGAGGGCGTTGCTGCCGGTGATGCTTTCAACGCAGGACTCGTCCATGCCCTCATCAACGACTTTGACCCGCAGGCTGCCGTCAACTACGCCATTGCGGCCTCGATCCTCAAGCTCACCATCAAGGGCGATTCCAACCTGGTGACTGCTGACGAGATTGCCGCCGTGGCAAACGCCGCCGACGGTGGCACCCGCGTCGCCCGTTAATTCGCTCCCCATTCCGCGAGCTGCAGTTTCCCATACCAATACCCCTGCAGCTCGCTCCCCGCTTTCCCCGGCCAGGCAGAACCACTTAGTCCCATTCCGGTTTTGTCTGGCATTCCTTCACGACTGGCCTCGTAGCCGGTTCCGAAATTGCTTGTGACCCAAGCAGTGCCTCCGATAACCAATCCGGAACCGGCTCATGGCCAATCTTCTTTGGCAATTACGCGCACCCGCGCGCCTCACATCGAAAGGAACATCATGTTCGATCAGTTCTACACCACGCTTGAGTCCCTGGGCATCGTGCCGGTCGTCGTGCTCGATGAGGTCGAGGACGCCGCACCGCTCGCCCACGCCCTTATGGCAGCCGGCATGAAGTCCGCCGAGGTCACCTTCCGCACCGCCTGCGCCGCCGAGTGCATCGCCGCCATGGCCGAGGCCGAGCCCGAGATGTGCGTTGGCGCCGGCACTGTCCTGACCGTCGAGCAGGTTGAGCAGGCCCGCGCCGCCGGTGCCAAGTTCATCGTCTCCCCGGGTTACAACGAGAACGTCGTGAAGCACTGCATCGACATCGACCTGCCCGTCCTTCCCGGCACCGTGACTCCCTCCGAGGTCACCGCAGCCGAGAACCTGGGCCTCAAGGTCACCAAGTTCTTCCCCGCGTCCCAGTATGGCGGCCTAAACACCATCAAGGCCCTCGCCGCTCCGTTTGTTGGTCACCGCTTTATGCCTACCGGCGGCGTGAGCACCGCCAACGTCGAGGAGTACCTGAGCTCCTCTGCCATCATCGCCTGCGGTGGCACCTGGATGGTCAAGCCGGCCCTGTTTGCCGACGGCGACTTCTCCAAGGTCGAGCAGATTGCCCGCGAGGCCATGGACGTCGTCAAGAAGGTCCGCGGCTAGGTTTAGCTCTCTATCGTGAAAGGGGGCGTGCCCTAGACCTCGCCCCCTTTCTTTTAAAGCGGCTCGGAAGCGCGCCGTTTCCGTCACGAACAAGAACCGAAACCGTCTTGTATGCTGATAGAACGTGACGGAAGCGACACGCCCCCGAACCGCTTTTCCTGCTCGGTTGGCGACCACGCCCAGCAGAGCCACTTCGACAAAAGCCAAGCCACCAAAACAGCTACGGCGCCGTCTGGAGGAATGGACCCTTGCTTCCGGTCTTTTCCTCCAAGCGGCGCCGCAGCTTTTTCGTGCCCCGATAGTACCCCGGCAGTTGCGGTGAGATACGGACTGTTTACACCATCAGAGCCGCAAAACAATCCCTATTTCACCGCAACTAATGAAGGGAACGAGTTAGATGGCCGAGTCTTTGGACAGCTCAAAATAGTCGGGATGCACGGCGATAACCGGGCCCTGCTCCTCGGGCATCAGGTGCAAGTGCGTCTCTGCCAGATAGCTCGCCGCGTCGGTATCGCCTCTCTTAATGGCCTCGAGAATCCGGCGATGCTGCCGACGAATCGGCTCCCAATCCAGGTCCTGCGACACCATACGCAGCCAGTTATACCGCTCAAAATGCGTATTGACGCTCTTCATCCAATCCCACAGCATATGGCGGTCGGCAATCTCAAAACACGTCTCATGGAACAGGTTGTCCAGGTCAAAGAAACGACGCGTTTCGCTATGGTCGAGCGACTCGGACTCGGCAAGAATCTGCTCGAGCCGCTGCTTTTGCTCGGGCGTAGCAGCCGAACAACATTTAATGAGTACGCTTCTCTCGAGTTTCTCGCGCAAGAAACAGGCATTCTCGGCGCGTTCCATGCTGATCTTAGAGACATAGGTGCCGCTTTTGGGACGCGTTTCCACCAGCTCCTGCTCCCGCAGGCGCACAAAGGATTCGCGAATGGGCGTGCGCCCGATTCCCGTCTCCTTTTCCAGACCAATCGCTGAAAGGCGCGTACCGGGCTTGAGCTCGGCATAGATAATCTTGGAGCGCAGTGCGTTGTATGCCTGATCTTGCAAGCTCTGATAATGCTGGTGTTGTTCCATAAAGCCCTCGGATGAAGCCTCGGTTAATCGAATACCACCATGCAATACTATCGCATCCCCCGCCCCCTCATAAGTTGCGGTGGAATAGTTCCTGCTCAAAGCCTTCAGCAGCAAAAACAGGAACTATTCCACCGCAACTTCCAACAGTCTTTTTGGGACGGGGCTTTTTTAGCTACCCTGGCCCGCAGGTCGGCCCCTGTCTCTTATACACATCTGACGCTGCCGACGATATGCAGTGTGTAGAT
>URWZ01000046.1 GCA_900551625.1 uncultured Collinsella sp. | reverse complement strand
CGTCTCGGCCTGGTCGGCAATCGATGGAGCGTCCGTATCTGTAGGCCACGGGACGCCACGGCCTTTTTGCGGTTTGTAGCTACTTGTACTCATGTTGATGCCTCCGGTGCGAGGCTATCCAACCCAGTTGCCGAGCGTGACCATAATATTTTGGTATTATGGCAACAGAAGTGTCCACAGCACGCCTTTGCGTGCTAAAATGCAGACAACAACAGGCTGAACAGCCAATTCTGATTTGAAGAAAGTCCCTCTTGCTTGGCGGCGTGGGGACTTTTTTCATATCCGAACTAAATCTGACGATACTGGTCCTCATGGTTGGCGATGTATTCCTGAAGAGCGAGGATCACATACGCCGACTTGCTGATACCAATATCTCGAGAAATCTTATCGATCTTGCTATAAAGCACCGTCGGCAGGGTCAACATCATCCGTTTAGTCATCGGCTTGTCGTTGCTCTGCGCCATACTTTTACCTCCTTTCGTATATCTTGAGTGGCATGATATCACAATATACGAAAGTGTAAACAATCACAGGTAAACGGTTTGAACTCTAGTACTACTGTACACGGTTCCCTGTGCCGCAAATAGAAGCTGTCGTTTTTTAGTGGCCCCTATGGGTTGAGATAACCCATAGCAGACAAAATTGCCAAAAGGGACACAGCAAATTGTCGAAAAGGGCACAGTGAAACGCCCCTGGAATCAGCTGTTACGATAAAAACGGGGGGTAACTCCGCGGACACGGCCTAGCGCGCTGCCATCCAGTGCCGATTCTGCCATACTCGCAATTCGGCGAGGATGAGGAATATGAATTGATCGGGGCTTATAGGACAAAATGCGTGTCTGCTTTAGGGGCATCGAACTGCGCCGATGCCCCTAAAGCAGACACGCATTTTGTCCTATAAGCCCCAAGGATGACGATTCCAATACGGACGACACCAAAACCGGCATCGACGGCTCCATGGACGATTCGGATTCCAAATAGGCCCTGTTAGTTGAGCTGCTTCTTTGCCGGATTCGTATGCGAAACCGCTATACCTGTGACAATTGCCATGAGGCAGCTTGCGACGAGTCCGTACTCATACTTCAAAATGTTTGTTGCGGTCAGGGCGATAATTAACACTGTCAGAATTTGCAGAACTATCGTTATTGCGAAGAGATTTATTCCTTGTTTGGCCGAAGTCGCTGAATGAGTCTGGCTTCGTTGATTCAGGTTGAAGCAGACAACAAAAGCGACCAGTTCGCTTGATAAGGGGCCGACTACATAGAAAAAGATCGCGTCAATGAAGACTATAGTGTTGTAAGTGTTGTAAGTTGTTTCGCCGGAAAACACAGCGTATAAAGCATATCCAAATCTTGGGTGATTCACGTATGAGTAGGAGAAGACCAAGAGCGTTACCAGTGCTACTGCCATAAGTACATTCAAGACGATTCTTCTACCGCTCATCGGTCACTCCTTTCGAGTGCTGATACAAATATATTAATATAATAACAGTTTTATCCAATAGGATTGGAGGAGTCCTGGCAGTAAAATCCGTTATTCGTAAGTTAATGTTATTTTCAGCATCAACTGTCCTTTTATCAGCTTTTTTTGCTGTAACTCCATCTTTTGGTCTGACAGCAAATCACAGTATGTCTACCAGCGCGTCTTATACACAAGCTTCCTTGTTTGATGAGCTCTCTATAGCAAGGCGCGCTATGCAAGAAGACGTTCTTGATACCTATTGTTCTTTTTACTGTTTTAATAACGTTGGTCATAATATTCCTTTAAAGGACCCAACTTATAAGCGACTAACCTTCAAGAATAGCTACAGCCGTATTTATCCGGATACGTGTCGAACGAGTTTTATTTATACTTGTCCCACATGCAAGGCTGACGGCGTGATGAAAGTATTTCAGTGCAACTATCAAACACGTTGATTTGATTGTAGGTGGCTTATATGCTTAGCACGAAGATCAAAGTAATTGTAGGTCCTTTCTTCCTTTTTGTTTGCTTGTGCTTTCCGGCTGCAGGCTTTGCGGACGGGATTGTCTGCAATATGAGAAACGATGTTCAGCCGGTTGCTTCTCTATCTAATGATCTCTCATATGCTTCTGGCACCACTGCTCGCCGTGCGAACAGCGAAAGGGTCTTGAATGTATATTGGACTTTTACGGGACTATTGAATGGTCGAGAAGTGAAAGATCGAATTGTATATAGGGATTACAAGTCGCTATCTTTTCCTAATTCCTATAGTACTCTAGCGCCAACTTGGGTTAATACTCGCGCCACCGGTTCTAACGGTGAATATTTTTCTCAGGTTCAAGCTACTGGGGTTGGATCCGTGGAAACATGGCGTTGCAACTATCAAATTAGATAATTTGATATAAACGTCACATCTAAATAACGTGCACTTTCGCTGGAGGGTCGCTGTTTGGCGGCCCTCTTTTTTGCACAGGCGCGGTGGGATGGTAATATCGGGCGGGAGTCAGCCGCTCTGATAGAATCGTCCTTGCTGTCGGCAGCCCTCGTGCCGGGCAGAGCCCTCCATCCGATGGGAGGTGATGCCCATGACCGATTTCACCGAGCTCGTGAAGCTCCTGACCGCTACGGTCTCGCTCCTCACGGCCCTTGTCGGCCTTTCCAAGGCACTCAAGCAGGGCTCGAAGCCCAAAAAGAAAGGCCACCGTCGCTAAGACGATGACCCAACTTCATTAAGCAACGGCTCTGCCCAGCTCTCTACAACTTGGGCTGCCGTCGGCACCATTTTACCCTCCTGACGAGGAATTCGTCCATATTTCAAAAATCAAATCCTGTTCGCGCGTGGGCGTAAACTTTTAGTTGGGCAAATCCGGCAGATTGGAGCTTGAAACATGAGGGATATGCACCTCATGTCGCTCATAAAACGTCTCCTGACCTCGAAGGAGAACGTTTTTTAGCGACAGAAGGAGACATAAATATGATCTGGTTTACCAGCGACACCCACTTCGGGCATGAGAACGTGCTGAAGTTCACCGACCGCCCGTGGGAGACGATTTGGCAGATGAACGACGCCATCGTCGACAGCATCAACGGCAGGGTTGCCGCGGACGACGAGCTCTACATCCTGGGTGATTTCTCATTCAAGATGACCGCCCAGGACGCCTATGCCCTGCGCAAGCTGATCGCCTGCAGGCGCATCCACCTCGTCCCGGGAAACCACGACAAGGACTGGACCCAGCCGGCGGTCGCGGGCGCGTTCACCGTGGAGCCGCCGATCTGCGTGCTCAAGATCGACGGGCAGAAGATCGTCCTGAGCCATTACCCCATGGCCGACTGGCAGGGCATGAACCATGGATCGTGGCACCTCCACGGGCACATCCACAGCAGCGGCGGCGCGTACAACGAGTTCAACCGCAAGCAGGGCCTTCTGCGCTACGACGTCGGTTGCGATGCCAACGGGCACTCCCCGGTGAGCCTCGACGAGCTGAGGGAATGGTTCGCCGGAGTCGACGAGCCGTGCGGCCGGGTGAAATGGCCCTGGTGGGTCAACGAGACCGGCGACAGGCAGGTCGAGCGCGAGCTGGCGACGTACAAGAGGGAAGAGGCGATCCGATGACGGTCTATGTGACGGGCGACATCCACGGTGGGCTCGACATGCAAAAGCTCCGCGACTGGGAGCTTGGCGATAGCCTTACCAGCGACGACTATCTCATCGTCGCCGGTGACTTTGGCTTTCCGTGGGATTTCTCTGCCGAGGAATGCGCCGACATCGCCTGGCTGGAGTCGCGCCCCTACACGGTACTGTTCGTCGACGGCAACCACGAGCGCTTCGACCACTGGGAAGAGCGCCCCATGGAGCCGTGGCACGGCGGGCTGACGCAGCGCCTGTCGGACACCTCGCCCATTCGGCGCCTGACGCGCGGCGAGGTCTTCGAGCTCGACGGCTCGACAATCTTCACCATGGGCGGTGCCACGAGCGTGGACATGGAATACCGCGTGCCGTATTCCAGCTGGTGGCCTCAGGAGCTCCCGGACGAGCGCGATTTCGATACCGCGCGGGCAAGGCTCGACGAGGTCGGCTGGAAGGTCGACTGCGTCATCACCCATACCTGCGCCACGCGCATGATCTCGCCGACGCTCTACCCGGACCCAGGCTGGGAACGCCCTGATGTGGACCGGCTGACCGGATTCCTCGACGAGCTCGAGGACCGCCTGGACTACAGGCGCTGGTATTACGGACATTTTCACCGAGACGGCAATCCGGACGAACGGCACACGGTGCTGTATGACCGGATCGTGAGGCTCGGGGACAAACTCCTGCCGTGGGGCGCGTACTGATGACGGTCTATGTGACAGGCGACGTGCACGGCAGGGCCGAGTACGGGTCCAGCAGATTCGCCTTCAAATCTTGGCCGCTGGGGCGCACGCTGACGCGCGATGACGTGGTGATCGTGGCCGGCGACTTCGGCTTTGTCTGGGACGGCTCGAATGCTGAGAGGTATTGGCTCGACTGGTTCGAGTCGAAGCCCTGGACCACGTGTTTCGTAGACGGCAACCATGAGAACCACCACGCCCTGGCAGAACTGCCGGTGCGGGAGTGGAGCGGCGGTCTCGTCCATGAGGTACGACCGCACGTGCTGCACCTGATGCGCGGAGAGGTGTTCGACATCGACGGGCTCACGGTCCTTGCCATGGGCGGTGCCTCGAGCAACGACAGGCAGTATCGCAAGGAGGGGAGGAGCTGGTGGCCCGAGGAGATGCCGAGCGAGGAGGAGATGGACCACTGCCGCGCCTCGCTCAACCGCGTAGGCTGGAGGGCCGATTACGTGGTGACGCATGAGGCTCCTGCTGCCCTGGCCAGAGAGCTGTGCCGGGAGCGCGGACGTGAGTACCGTGGGGATCAGCTGCAAACCTTCCTGGGCGAGCTCGATGGGCGGCTCGACTACCGCGCTTGGTTCTTCGGGCACTACCACGGTGACGAGTGGCGTGACGACAGGCACCGTCTGGTCTATCGAGACATCGTGCCGATCGAAAGTGCTGCGCCCGGTTCTCAGTTCTAGAAACCCCCTAGAAATGCTCTAGGGGGTTTCTAGAAAATTAGATGCTATGCGGCCTACTCGATCTTCATCTGGGTCATGACCTCGATCTTGGCCTCGGCCACGGCCGCACGCTGCTCGGAGGCGGCAAGGCGGTCCTTGAGGGCGGCGACCTCGGCCATCAGGTCGCGCTGGGCCAGGAGTGCGTCGTTCAACTCGGCTCGGGCTTTCAGCGCGGCGTCACGCTCGCCGCGCAGTCGCTCGATCTCATCGACCATGGCCACGGCCTCGGCATGGAGTTGGACGACCTGCCTGTCGAGTTCCCGAGCATCGGCGAGATATCTGACGCTCGCGGCATGGAGCTCGTTGTTCTCGAGCTCGAGGCTCGCGGTATCGAGCTCGAACTTCTCCTCGATAAAGGCGACCCGCTCATTGCAGTCGGCCTCAATCTTTTCATTCCGATCCGTCGCCTCGGCGAGCTTGCGGCTGAATTCATCCACCTGGGCCATGAGCAGTGCGTTCTCGGTCCTGAGGTCGCCCGTCTCGTGCAGCAGCTTCTCCCGCCACGTCGCCTCGATCCGCTCGGCGGCCTCATCGAGGACGGACTTCACGCCGTAGATCTCCCTGATTTTCTTCTCGTCTGCCATGGTGCGGCACTCCAATCAACAACGGGCATGGCTCCGCCATGCCATATGGCTGGGAACAATGCACGGCTGCTGTTGATTTGTAGTCATCCTGCGATCGGTGAGTTCTAAAAGGCGCCTCAAGTCATACGTTATGCGTTCACGCAGGGGGTTTCAGTTGGAGAAATACCGCACTCTTATATAGTAGCGCACTCGGATTTATCTTCTGACGCCCACCAATCCGCGTTCACGGAGGATGCGGTACAAAGTCGATTTCGATATACCGGTGGCGGCGCAGATGTCGGGGATGGGCGTTTCCCGCGCAAGGTAGAGTTTCACGGCAGCATCGGCCTTGACGTCCGCGATGCGCGGGCGGCCCCCGACGTTGCCACCATGGTTCCGTTTTACGGCGATGCCCTCGGCCTGGCGCTGCTTGATCAGGTCGCGCTCGAGCTCGGCGGTGCAGGCGTGAGTGCCGAGGACGAATCGACCGAAGGCGGTATCGAGGTCGACCGGCTGTTTCAAGGAAGTTAGCTTCACGCCGAGATTTCGGAACATAAGGTCGTAGTTCAGCAATTGCCTGGTCGATCTGGTTAGGCGCTCCCAGGACTCGACTACCACTTCATCGCCGGCCTTCATCTTCTTGAACAGACGCTTCTGCTGAGTTCGGTCGCCGTCCTTGGCACCCGTGACCTTGTCTTTGTAGATATGGCCATAGGGCACGCCGGCGTTGACCAACGCCTCGATTTGCCTATCTAGCTTCTGATCCTTCGTGCTCACGCGAGCGTATCCGTATCTGGTCATTTTCAGCCTCCTGCCTTGTCTTTTGATTTTCTCATGGGAATGCAAGTGGAGGTTTTGACACTGGGTTTTGGCACTCGCTGTTCACGGCATCGAGGGTTCGGTTTTCGAGTGCCGCGCGGCATACGTTTTGGGACGAACGGCTAATGGAATATGTTGGGACGGATAATATTCTACTACCAAATAGTAGTAGAATATTATCGTAAAGATTGGAGGCTCATGGTCCGGATACACCAGAGAGTTCACGAGCGGCACCCCGAGCTAGATGACGGTGATGTCGAGGCGGCGTGGGAGAGCTACTGCTTCGCGGCCGTCCGCATACCCGGGGAGTGCGAGATGCGGACGGGCTACGACCCGCAAGGCCGGTACATCGAGATGGTCGGTGTCCTCCTGGCCGACGGCGCGTGGCTCGTCTACCACGCCATGACGCCGCCGAGCAAGAAGACGCTAAGGGAGATCGAGAACGCGAGAAGGAGAGGTTACTGATGGAATATAGGCTTGCAAACGGATCCGTTATCACGGATGAGGACATCGAGCGCGAGTGCGCAGAATACGAATCCGGCTCCTGGGAGGGGAGCCTGGTGAACCTCCGAGTCGGCCGCCCCAGGCTTTCCGAGGTGGAGGCCAACGCCAACCTGTCTTTCAAGTGCCCGAAGACGGGCGCCGACCTCATCGAACGGGCGGCCGCCGCGTGCGGGATGCGGAAGTCGGAGTTTCTGCGCTCGGCCGCGATCGAGAAGGCCGAGAGGATACTCAGGTCGGCATAGCCCCGGCGTGCCTTCCCGGAATCGGCGTTGCCGCAGGGAGTGAGCGCCCTGCGCCGCCGTTATGTTAGACATGTCGCTAACATAACGGCGGTTAAGTCGTGCCGCGGGTCGGGGCATCCGCACCACCACAGGTTCAATCACCCCGTAAATCGAATCCTGTTAAGTCGTCTATCTGCGTGTTTATGAACACACCATTGCCATTCCTTAGGTGAGAATCGTGTCCGCACGGGGCGATATATTAGACAGAACACCCGAGGGAAAGGAATAGCATGAGCGATTTAATGGAAGTCGTACATCGGCTCGAGCGCGAGATGGCAGACCGAGCCTCCGCAGTTGAGAAGGAGGGGTTATGCCCAAAAAAGCGCCATGGATAACAAAGGATGTTCGCATAGTAGAAGCGATGGGGTGGCTAACCGGCGCTTGCAGCGTCGTGCTGACAGGTTTTGCTATCGCAGCAGTGCCCACCGGAGAGAAGGTCCCCGTCCACTACGGCGTTGACATGCAGCCGAACCGCTGGGGCTCTCCTGTCGAGCTGTTGCTCCTCCCTATTGTCATGCTGGCTTGCATCGCGCTTTTGGCCCTCGTTCTCCATCTGGTCAGTCCAGAGCATTGGAACCAGCCTGCCGGTCTCGAGAGCGACGAAAAGGATGCTTGGTATCTCGCAAGTGCTCGCTCGGTGGCCTGGTTTGAGCTCGAGTGCGGCGTTTTCTCGCTGCTTGCGGCCCTTAACCCGTTGTCCGACGACTGCAAGGCGATGATTGTCGGCGCTGTTGCATTCGAACTATTGCTTATTGCAACGCCCCTTATATTCACTGCAAGGTTTCGCAAGAGCAGAGGTAAGGGCAAGGCTCGGAAACTTTAGCGCCCCAGCGTGTTCCAATCGATAAAGAGCTCGCGACGAAGACTGCGCTGCGCATCAAGCTGGCGTCCGTCTTCTCGCGATACTCCAAGCCAATCTCCTCAAACAACATGCGCTTCACTATCTCGAAGTTCTTCTCATCGGCGATTTGCTGATACGTCAGCAACATGACGTTGAAACCCATTTGCTGCAATGCGGTGGCGCGATCGGAATCCGACATTGCGGCATCGGCCCCACTGTGCACAAGCCTGCCTTGGCACTCGACGACAAGCGGCTTCTTGTCACCCGTCTCCTCAAATAGGAAGTCTGCATAGCAGTTGTAGCGCCCGGCCAAACGCGCTGCCTTGCCCGAAAGGACAATGCGAGCATTGTTGCTAAAGGATCTGAGACCCTCGCCACCGGCGACGCGCGGCGTCGCAAGCAACAAGGACAGCTGAGCCTCAAACGGCGACGCGACAACCCCGGTCACACGCTCGTCATCTTTAAGGCTCAGTTCAATCAAGCCATCAAGGCCTTCATGGCCGCCGACGAGGCGGTCCGCAGCCTTAACGACTATGACAGCATCGTTGACACTGAGATCGCCAACGCCATTGATGAGCACCTTCGCGCCATCGACAGGCTCTGCCGTTTCGGCATCGACGGTGGTTTCGGTAAGAAGCATCCGGTTAAGGAGTACTAGCCTTCCGCATGGCCATGGAAGTAAAGTAGAAGAGGGTCGAATCCGAAGCAGTTCCCGGACAATTGGCGTCCGGCCAGACACTTCGGTTCGACCCTTTCTTCCAGGATTCTGTAACAGCTGATTGAATTGCAACGCGCTAGGGCAGGACAGTTCAAAACTAGCGGGGCGTGTCGCCGCGCGAGTAGTCACCGCGATCGACGACGCGATCGTCCATCTGTCGCGACACGGCGCTACCGCCGTGCGCCTGGCCGGTGGCGCGGACGCAGTCGTCACCGGCATCGGGAACGGAGCCGGCATAGCGGTTGCGAATCTCCCTTGCGTAGCCGCGGCGCGCAAGGAGCTCGTCGCGAACCGCGGGATCTTCGAGCTACTTCACTTCAAACCTTAAGAGCCTTCTCTCTGGCAGATCGGTCATCTTCATCGTATAAGTCCCAGGAAAAGCCTTCTCAAAACGGACGGTCTCGTAACCTTCGAAATAGTCGTTGGTGTTTTGCATCATGAATGGGACGAGCAACTCGTTCTCCGCCCCAACCTGTACAGCAAACGCAGCAGAACCGCCCAGAGCCGGCATTGCCTGCGTTATCAGATCGGTATTGACCACAAAGTCATAGTTTGGCGCAGACTCCGGCACCAAATGCCAAACATACGTTTTGATTCCGCCTTCGACATTGTCCTTATTCCTGACACGCATCTTTACGGCGATAACACACGTGATGTCGGCGTCCTTCAATTTCGTTTTCGTATCCACGATGCCATATTTTGAATAATCATCATGCGCACGCCTGAGATACTCGCGCGGCGTGAGCAGCTCTGCCCCGTCTATGCAAAACGAATACCCGTCAGTCGCCACATCCTTCGACCCCAGAAATACCCCATCCATCGAGAGCCATTCGCCCTCCGCATAATATTTCTCAGGAATGACCGTCCGGTTCCCGTTAACGACGCTCACCCTCATGCCCGCAATGCCGGTAGCAGCACAGCCGAAAAGAGCAAGCACCGCCCTTCTTGTCCACAGGGTCTTCTTCATCGCGCTCACGACCTTTCCCTAACTTTCACAACGGCACCGTCGCGCATGCAGTAAACCCGATCGGCCAGCTCCTCGAGCACCTCTCCGTCATGGCTGGACAGAATAACCTCGCGACCCGTTGATGCCGCCATCGCCACAACGCGCTTGAGCATTTCCACGCCCGCTTCGTCGAGGGCATTTGTTGGCTCATCGAGAACAAGTAGCTTCGGCTTTTCCATAATTGCCGCAGCTATCCCCAGACGTTGCTTCATCCCAAGCGAGTATGCTCGGAACTTCTTTTTTTCGTCTGCATCGAGCCCCACGAGCCGCAGGGCAGAGTGAATGTCCTCGGGGGTGGCAACGCCCTTGATCTGGGCGATGAGCTCCAGATTATCGTAGCCAGACAGATATCCCAAAAAGGAAGGCGCCTCGATCAACACCCCCAGACTCGGCGGG
>URWZ01000045.1 GCA_900551625.1 uncultured Collinsella sp. | reverse complement strand
ATATCGTCGGCAGCGTCAGATGTGTATAAGAGACAGGTCCCTGCAGCTCCCCAATCTGCTCGCGGGCCTCGGCAAGCGCCTGCTCGGCATCGAGCTGGGCCTGCGTGACCTCCTCCACAAACACGCGGCGGACCTCAACATCGGGCAGATCGGGGCTGTCGACCTGCACTTCCTTAATCTCCTTAATAAACTTGGGCGCCACCGGCTCGGGATGCACGCTCTCGAGCTCTTGCAGGTTGCGCTCGTCGTCAGTCAGGCTCTTAAAGACGGTGTAGTTGTTGATGAGGTTGGTGTACATCTGCACCATGTACTCGTCATCGAACGCCAGCGCCTGCTGCTGCACGTCGATGTTGTAACCCACCTTGTCATAGCGCTCCATAAACTGCCACAGCTGGTAGCACTTGCGGTAGTTGGGGTCCTTCATGATGAGGTTGGTGCGCTGAATGGGGCTGCGGACCGCGCTGCACCCGTTCATGATCTGGCAAAACGACGCGCGGCGCAGCGCCATGACAAGGCGGCGCACGCGGTCGATGCGCATAAAGACGTCCATGTTGTCGGCGTCGTTCTCGGCAAAGCTCTGGCGGTTCTTGACCGTCATCTCGACGTTGTACTCGATCTCTTCGTACGCATCGTCGATCTTGCTGTGCATCTTAAAGCGGTTGCGGATCTCGTTGCCCGTCGACCAAAAGATCACGTCGGTACGCTTGTCTACAAACGTCAGCAGGCGCTGAATCAGGTGGTAGATAAAGCGGTTCTCGTACAGGTCGTACGTCTCGACGGTACTGACGTTGAGGATGCGCGTGGGATGGATGCCGCCATCGTCGCTCGGCGCCAAAAACTGCGTGTTCTGGCTCAGATGACGAACGCTATCGGCGCTGATCTTTTTGGCAAGCGAGACCGGCACCACCTCTTCCTCGGTGGTGATAAAGCGGCGCGGCTTTTCGATGATGGTGTTAATGGCGTCGAGCGAGTCCTCGATCATGCTGATCCACTCCTCGTCCACCACTTTGACGAGCTCCTCGCGCTGCTGCTCGATCGTGGTGCCCGAGGCCTGCGCCATCTCAAACAGATAGCGGAAGTAGCGACTGTCCTCCTGGATGGGCTCCATCTGCTCGGAGAAGCTGGTATAGAGGTCCTGAATGGTCTCGGACATGGGTTACTCCATAGGTTGGATCGATTGGTAAGGGGCGGGGCGACGTCACGTAGGGCAAACGCTACTGATTGTCTTGTCCCACGCCCCGCGCTTACGGCATTAGTAGAAGTTCTGGATCCGCTGCAGATACATGACGGAATCGGGCAGGCCGCCCTCGCCAAAGGTCTTCTCGATGTACTCGATCAGGCCCTTCATCTCGTCGCGCACAAAGCTCACGTTCATGGACTCAAACTTTTTGAGCACCTTGCGGGCAATGATGTAGTCCATGCCGCCCAGCTCGGTGCCGCCGCATGCCACGTACACGGGGATAAAGTCGTACATCTGCTTGATGATACGGTTACCAAAGGCCAGCTTAAAGCGGGTCTGCAGGTACTGGTCCAGCTTGTGCATCTTCTCGAGCAGCTCGTCGTCGATCACGTACTCGACCTTGGCCTTTTGGAACAGATACTGCAGGTGGTCGGCCGTCACGTGCACGCGCTCGTGCGGCTCGCACTCAAACGCGTCGGCGCGCTCGTTGAGTTCGATGGGGATCGCGCGGTCGTACACCTTGTCCGTGATGGTAAAGGTGGAGTCGTCGTTGTTGGCCGTGCCGACAAACCACAGGCTGTCGGGAATGGTGAGCTTTCCGTCGTGCAGGCCCTTGGGGTCGGCGGCCCACTGGGTAGGCACCAAGTCGAGCACCCACTCGTCGTGGCTGGGCATCTCGAGCACCGACAGGATCTCGGCAAAGTAGTACTCAACGCGGGCGAGGTTCATCTCGTCGAGCACGATCATGGACGGGTCTTGGCGAAGCCCCGCCTCGTACACGGCGCGGAGGAACTCGGTCTCGTTAAAGCGCTTGGAAAACTCGTTGAAGTAGCCGAGCACCTCGGTGCGATCGCGAAAACTCGGCTGCACCGACACGATGGTCGCAGGGTTGTCCAGGTAGCGGCTAAAGCTGTAGGGCAGCGAGGTCTTACCGGTACCCGAGATGCCCTCCAGGATCAGTAGCTTGGAGGCGGCCATGCCGGCCACAAAGCGGCGGATGACCTCGGGCGTGTAGTAGAGCTTCATCTGGCTGCAGGCGAACGCGCGGAAGCTGTCGACAAAGTCCTCCAGCGAGATGGCATCGTCGTAGGCCGGCGATTCCCAGTCGCGGTACTTAAGGTCCACAAGGGACAGCTTGGGGAAGCGGTTGGCCTGGGCGATCTCTTTTTCCTCGGCAAGGGTCTTGGCCTCGACGGTGGCCTTGGCCATGGCGGCCGCGGCGTCCTTGACGCCATCGCCATCGAGCGCGAGCGACGCGTTGCCCGACACCACGGCAGCCGTGGCGCCCTCGCCCGCAGGAGCACCCGCAGCGGCGCCCACCACGTTGCCCACCGTGGGCAGGTGATCGTCGGCCAGGGCCGAGGCGCCCACGTACGGAATCTGCTTGGTGCCGCCCATGGCATTGACCTTAAGCGCCAGCAGCTTGTTTTTCTCGTCCATGAGGTCGAGCACCTGCTTGTTCAGGCGACCGATCTCGCGATAGAGCGCCTTGTTGGACGTGTCGTCGCGATGCAGGCGGCGATTGATGCGGTAGCGGTGGACCAGAATGGCCACGATCAGCACGGGAACCGCGATGAGCATGGCAAACAGAATGACCGCGCCGATCTTGCCCACCAGGTCAAACGTGGTGAAGTAGGTCATAAAGATGCCGAAGTACTCAACCCAGCCAAATACCAGCAGGTTAAGGATGGAGCTCACGACGGCAACGACGTTGTAGACGACCTTTGCCAGCAGCTCCCAGGCAAATCCCAGAAACTCACTCACCGTCGGTACCCTCCTGCTTGGTCGCGTTCATCGCCGCCTCGGCCTCGGCCTTCAGACGACGGGCTTCCTCGAGCTTGGCCTCGGCCTGGGCGAGCTGCTCGGCGGCGTTATCGGCCGTGACGGTTGCGGTGTCGCCCTTGCCCTCGGCATCCACGATGGCAGCCGCGGCGGCCAGGCGGTCCTCCTCGGCCATAGCGCGCTTGAGGTTCATGCCCACCACGATGAGGTGATACACCTGGTAGATAAAGAACAGCAGCATGGGCAGCACGATCACAATGAGGAAGCCCATGGAGCTGGACAGGAAGTCCATGACCTTGCCCATCTGCGGCAACGCGAACAGGTACTTGCCCACGATGTCGCCGTCGCTGATGATGTGCGTATCGGCCACGTCGTTGTTGTCGCCCTTGGTGGTAAAGCTGCGCATGCCGTTGACCTCGTCGATGGCGGCGATGCGGTGCGTGTTGAGTGCGTACTCGTTGTCGATGATGGTATGGAACGTCACGATGTCGCCCACCTCGAGCTTGGAGGTGTCGCACTTTTTGATGAAGATGAGGTCGCCCTTGTTAAACGTGGGCGCCATGGAGTCGGACTGCACGGCGAACGGGGTGAAGCCGGCGATGTCAGAGACGCTGCCGTCCTCGCGCGTGGCGAGCGTGGTAAACGCATACAGGGCCGCCACCAGGATGATGATCCACATGACGACGCTCAACGCGATGGATGCGACTTTTTTAACAGATTGCATGATGTCCCTTACTACCGTGTCTGTCTAGGTCGTGCGCGGCCCGGCGGCCGCCGTGCGTATCTACTGTTCCTCGATGCCCTCAAAGCGCATCGAAACCGAATAGTTAGCTCCCTTTAGCATATTAGTGCAATTTGGGTCCGTTCCCTCGAGCCATATGCGAACGGTTACCGGCTTATCCGTATCTTTTATCAGGTCGAACATGTCGCTGGCCGCGGTCGCCTCGCCCGAGCCGAGCCCAAAGACGGTGGCCGCGCTAGATGAGCCCCCGCCCCCGTTGGGGCTGTAGACCCAGGTGTGGCCGTCGGCGGTAAAGCTCATGCGCATGGCGCTTGCCATGCCCTGCGTGTCGGAGCTAAACCGCGTGCCGGATGCGCCGTTGTCGCCGTCCTGGCCGGTCAGGCGCACGCGCAGGTCCGTGCTGCTCATAAAGTGCAGCGTGAACTCCAGGTAGGCGCCGGTGGCGGGGTCGGCGGTGGAGCCGTCCTCGAAGGTGAAGGTCTGGCAGTCGCTCGTGGTGACGGGTCTGAGCTTGGACGCATCGATGTCCACGCCCTTTTCGCTAGCGATGCGCGCCGAGATCTGGTCGAAGCCCAGGCTGTGAACGTATTCGTCGAAGGTGGCATGCTCGTCCAGGTCAAAGCGCAGCGAACCGTCGGCGTTGGCGTCGATCATGAGCATGCGGGTCTTGGCGCTATCGGCGATGGAAAACCAGGCGAACGTTGCCATGGCTATCGCCACCAGCGCAAACAGCACCAGCACCACGGTGGTGGTGAGCTTGCGGCGAAGGTCGGTGTCGGTGGGCGCGGCGGCGTTGGGCTTGCCGGTGGCGGCGACTGGACGGCGGTCGCCGGTAGCCGAGCGGCGGTCGTCTGATTCAACGCGTGCCATTGCTACTCACCGTCCAAGGTCGCAAAGAGCGCCAGGTGCAAGGTGCCCGGATCCTGATAGAGATAGTCGGCGCTATCGGGATCGGTGCCCTCGATGTAGTAATAGATATCCAAACGATAGGTCTGGCCAAGCCCAAGCGTGGCAAGCGCGTTTTGCGGACGCGCGGCCGTCTCGCTCGTGTCCAGCGTAAAGGCGGCTGGGTCCTGCGTTACGTTGGCACCGCAAGCAAGCTGGCCGTTTTGCCAACCCAGAAGCATGCCCTCGGTGTAGCCCGCCAGGCCCGAAGGCGCGGTCGCGGGATGCTCGTCGCGATGGCCGCTATCAGAGCTGTCGAGCTCAAAAATGTTGGTGGCAAGCACCTGGTTGCCGCTCGAAATCTTGATGCCCACGCGGGCTGCGCGCAGCAGCTCGGCATCGGCACCCTGCGGGACCAGCGATTCGGCCAGATACAGGTTGACCTTGCCCCCTACTTTGCTGGCGCCCGTTCCGGTAATGGTGGAGCGCAGGTCGATCCAACCGTGGTAGAAGGCGGAGCCGTTGTCTTTTGCCTGCTCAAACACTGTGGCATCGCCGGCAGAGTTGTTTTGCGCACAGGCAGCAAAGCCGTTGAGATCGAAGGTCGAGACCGGGTAGAGCGTCACGGCGCCGGTCGCGATAGAAGCTAGGGAAACGTCGCCCTGCTGCGACCAGCTGCCGCGGTCGGCATCGCCCAGCTCCAGCACCAGCTTGGACGTGTCGCTGTGCACGCTCACCGAGTTGGTGTTGACCTTCATGTTGTTCGTGAACCAAGCGTAGGTCGCGGCGCCCAGCGTGGCGGCGAGTGCCACCATGACGAGCGCGATGTAGGCACGCGCGCGGTGGGCGTGGCGGCGGGTGTCAGAGTCCGAACCCACAGCGCGCTCGGCGGCAGCGGCGGGTGCGGTCCCCGGGGTTGCGCCCGCGGACTCGCTGGCGCCTACCTGCATGTGCTTATTCTTGTGCATTTAGCTCGCCCACCCTATGCCTTGGCCGCGGCAAAGGCAAGCTGCAGTACCACATCGCGGGCCTGGGCCTCGTCGATGCAATTAGCGTCGCAGCCTTCCATGTACACAACGTAATGAGCGCTTGCCACCTCGTTGGCGGCCAGCGTGCAGATGGGCGACACGCCCGCGCGCGCCGTGGGCGTGTCGCCGGCGCCGTCCATACTGTAAGCGCTTATGGCGCGCGCAGGGTCGGCGGTGTAGGCCCAGCCCGAAGCGCCGCCCGCCACAACCACGCCGTCTTGCGCCGTAGTGCGTCTGCTGGTAGCGCCAGCGGTGTTACCTAGGTCATCGCAGGTAAAGATATGCGTTTGCGTGCCCGACTGGGTCGTGATGACCAGGCCCAGGCGCAGCGCGGCCAGCAGCTGCGGGTCGCTCGTCACGCTCATCTGGCCCTGATACAGATACACGTTGAGCGCGCTGTCGTTGCCCTTGAGGTACAGCGTGCCCGAAAGAGCGTAGTCGTCCAGCTGCGCGGTGCAGTCGGCAAAGTTGGTCGTGATGCCCGCGGCGTTTTGGAACGTGCCACGCCAAAAGCGGGAAAGGTCTGCCGTCGAGATGGGATAGAGCGTCTTGTCGGCCGCGGCAAGCGTTGCCGTTGTGTCCCAGGGCCCGTTAGCCGAAAGGCCGATCTGCAGGTCGGAACCCTCGTCGCTTACCGTGTGCGCCACGGGCGTCACGTTGGTGTAGCGCGAGTTGCTGAACCAGGCGTAGGTGGCGGCGCTCAGGGCGGCTACCAGCACCAACATCCATGCGGCCGCGGCAACCATGCGACGGCGCGAGCTTAGGATGTCTTTGATGTTCGATGCACTCATACCCAGCCCCCTTACGAACGCTTGCCGGCAAAGCGCAGCGCCAGCGATTGCAAGCCGGTGGCGGCCAGGTTGTTGGTGCAGTCGGGATCGCAGCCTTCCAGCCACACGTATACATCCACACGCACGGGCGTGCTACGATCGGCGCCTTTGGCAGCGGCGGGCAAGCTGCAGATCTTGGTCGTGGCCTCCTTGAGACTCACGATGCCGGTGTCTTCGTTGTAGTCGCAGAAGTTTGCGCTGGTCAGCTGGTCAAAATGGACCGTGGCACCATCGGAGCGGGTGCTGTCGAGTACCAGGTGGTTCTGCTCGCTTTCGCCGGCGTCCTTACCATCGAGCGTGTTATAGCGCGCCTGGGGATTGTGCTCGCCCGAGACCTCAAAGACGTACTGGCCCGTAACGGTGTCGCTCTGCCCTGGAGCATAGGCAACCAGCCCCACGCGCAGGGCGGTGGAGATGGGTTTTGCCGGATCCTGCTCGGTAAAGTCGATGCCCGACAGGTACACGTCGGTTGCGGCCGAGTTAGTGGCCAGGTACAGAGAGGTCTTGTAGTAGTCGGAATGCTCAGCCGCGCCAAACATGCTGGCAAACAAAGAGTCCTGCGTGGTTCCGCCGGTAAAGCCCGTTACCTTTTGAAAGCCGTTGAGCACGTTGTCGGTCGAGACGGGATCGAGCAGACCTGCAAAGCTCAGGCCAGCGTTGGTTTTGTATTCGCCGTCGTACTCGTTGGAGATGAGGAAGGTCACGCCCGTACCCGCGGCCATCTTGACATCGGTGATATGGCGGTTGGCGTTGTAGATGTACCAGGCATACGTTACAGCTCCGGCAGCAGCAAGCGCCACCAGCAACGTGGCGAGCATGCGATTGAACTGTTTTCGCAGCGAGCGTGCGTCCGACATGCCCCTCCCCCAGATGCTGTGCTGTAAACTACCTGGACACCATTTGCCCATAATGGAGTTATTTTACGCGAATGTGCAGTTCATCGGGGGTACAATCGCGACTTTCCGCGTGCTGTTCGCGCTGCATCGGGGCGGATAGGGTCGCAAATCGCCGCTTTTTAAAAATAGTTCTTGCCACTGGGCGGGAGCTCCGTTATATTATTCCCTGCGCACTCGCGCACCCTTGATCGGGCGTTTAGCTCAGGGGGAGAGCGCTTCCCTGACACGGAAGAGGTCAGAAGTTCAAATCTTCTAACGCCCACCAAATGTTCGCAGCTCAGAGGCTATGTCCTCTGGGCTGTTTTGTTTTTTGCCACCAAGCGCGCCGCCAAATAAGTCATCAAATATTGATCCAAGGTCCCTACGCGATGGTCTTCGCATCCCGTAGGGGTGCCGGCAGATTGCATGTGTCCTGGCCCATCATGACCGCAACATGTTGGTCAAGCATAATCTTTTGGATTCTTTTGGCGTGAGCGGCTTGGTTTTGGTGCTATTTGGCGGCGGCACGGTTGAGGGGGTTTCAAAACTGCTGTGCAGGTAGTTGGGTTGATAACGTTTTAGCAGTCTGCCAAGAGGCTTTCATTTATAATGCGTCTGCAAATTGACCAATTGCTTTGACCTGCTGAAACACTATATGTTGTGTTTGACCTAAAAAAAGAATACAGGATATAGATGCCTCTTTGTCGTATGATAGATTGCGGACAGAGAACGAGAACCTTATTCGCCCCATTTGGATAGATCTTTGGGCCCCTTGAATGGCTGCGAGGATTGTCCGCATGAGGGCCTATGGTTATCGAAAACACAGATTGCGCGACGGCGCCGCAAGACAGGGGCAAGCCCTGCCGGGCATCGTTTGGCCCTGAAGCGCAATGAGGCTACGATGCGAAAGAGGCAAGAGGATGAAGATCATCAAGCGCAGCGGCACCGAGGTTACCTTTGACATCGATAAGATCGTCAATGCGATCCGCGCCGCAAACTTGGAGGTCGAGGAAGGCTCTCGCCTTACCGACCGCCAGGTGATCTATGCGGCACAAAACGTCGCCGAGGCATGTGAGAAGGCCGGCCACACCGTATCGGTCGAGGAGATCCAGGATCTGGTCGAGGACGAGATTATGCGTCTCGACTGCTACGAGGTCGCTCGCCACTACATCATCTACCGCTATGTTCAGAGCCTGAAGCGCCAAAAGAACACGACCGATGACAAGATCCTGTCGCTGATTGAGTGCAATAACGAAGAGGTCAAGCAGGAGAACTCCAACAAGAACCCGACCGTCAACTCCGTTCAGCGCGACTATATGGCTGGCGAGATTTCCAAGGACCTGACGCAGCGCGTGCTGCTGCCCCAGGATATCGTGGATGCCCACAACGAGGGCCTGATTCACTTCCACGATTCGGACTACTTTGCCCAGCACATGCATAACTGTGACCTGGTGAACCTGGAGGATATGCTCCAGAACGGCACCGTTATCTCGGGCACGCTGATCGAGAAGCCGCACAGCTTCTCGACTGCTTGCAATATCGCGACGCAGATTATCGCCCAGGTCGCCTCTTCCCAGTATGGCGGCCAGTCGATTTCGCTGACCCATCTTGCCCCGTTCGTCGAGGTGAGCCGTCAAAAGATTCGCGGTGAGGTCGCCCGCGAGCTCGAGGAGCTCGGCGTTTCCGCATCTCCCGAAAAGGTTCGCGAGGTCGTTGAGGATCGCCTGCGTGACGAGATCCGTCGCGGCGTCCAGACGATTCAGTATCAGGTCGTGACCCTTATGACCACGAATGGCCAGGCGCCGTTCGTGACGGTCTTTATGTATCTCAACGAGGCCCGTACGCCTCAGGAGAAGCACGACCTTGCCATGATCGTGGAGGAGACGCTTCGCCAGCGCTACGAGGGCGTTAAGAACGAGGCTGGCGTGTGGATTACCCCGGCATTCCCCAAGCTTATCTACGTGCTCGAGGACGATAACGTTCACGAGAATTCCCCGTACTTCTACCTGACCCAGCTGGCTGCCAAGTGCACCGCCAAGCGCATGGTGCCCGACTACATCTCTGAGAAGAAGATGCGTGAGCTCAAGCTGTCTAAGGGTGAGACCGCCGGCAATGGCGATTGCTACACCTGCATGGGTTGCCGCAGCTTCCTGACGCCCGACCGTTCGGGCAACGGCTTTAACAATGTTGCCAACGCGCTGAACTATGACCCGACCAAACCTAAGTACTATGGCCGCTTTAACCAGGGTGTTGTGACCATCAACCTGCCCGATGTCGCACTGAGCTCGCATCAGGACATGGACAAGTTCTGGAAGATCTTCGACGAGCGCCTTGAGCTGTGCCATCGTGCCCTGCTGTGCCGTCATGAGCGCCTGATGGGCACGCTTTCGGATGCCGCACCGATTCTGTGGCAGTACGGCGCCCTGGCGCGCCTTAAGAAGGGCGAGACGATCGACAAACTGCTCGTGGGCGGCTATTCCACCATCAGCCTGGGGTATGCCGGTCTGTATGAGTGCGTCAAGTACATGACGGGCCACAGCCACACCGAGAAGGAAGGCACGCCGTTTGCCATGGCCGTCATGCAGCACATGAACGACAAATGCGCCGAGTGGAAGGCCGAAAGCGATATCGACTTCTCACTGTACGGCACCCCGCTTGAGTCGACGACCTACAAGTTCGCCAAGTGCCTGCAGCGCCGTTTTGGCATTATTCCGGGTGTGACGGACAAGGGCTACATTACCAACAGCTACCACGTCCATGTGTCCGAGGAGATTGATGCTTTCGATAAGCTCAAGTTTGAGGGCATGTTCCAGCAGCTTTCGCCGGGCGGTGCCATCTCCTACGTCGAGGTTCCCAACATGCAGGACAACCTCAAGGCTGTCATTCGCGTGATGCAGTACATCCTGTCTCTTATACACATCTGACGCTGCCGACGATATGCAGTG
>URWZ01000044.1 GCA_900551625.1 uncultured Collinsella sp. | reverse complement strand
GATGTGTATAAGAGACAGCGGGATAATCATAGCACATCATGATGGAATTATCCCGTTTGGGATAATTGTCTTAACGTGAATGACGCTCCGGGACGTTACACCGCGACGACTACTCAAAGTATTGAAACTTGTTGGTCGAGAAGGCAAACGTGACGACAAAGCCTTTGCCGGGCTCGGATGCCGCGGTGACGTCGATGCCCATCTTGGAGCAGAGGCGCGCCACCAGGTAGAGGCCGATGCCCGTTGCGCGCTTGGTGGTGCGGCCGTTGTCGCCGGTAAAGCCCTTCTCGAACACGCGCGGCAGGTCGGCCGCGCTCACGCCGCAGCCGTTGTCCGCGACAGTGAGCTCGATGCGTTCGCTCGCCAGGCCCTCGTCCAGCAACGCGCCCGAAAACACGATCTTCGCGCCGTCCTCGCGCGCATATTTAATACTGTTCTGAATAAGCTGGCCCAGAATAAACTCGAGCCACTTCTCGTCGGTAAAGACCTCGAAGTCGAGGTTCTCGCACACCGGGGCCACGTGCGCCGCGATGAGCTCACGCGCGTTGGCCTTAATCGCGCCCGTCACCAAGGTCTTGAGGTCCCAACGGCGAATCAGGTAGTCGCGCTCCACGACTTCCGAGCGCGCGTAGTACAGCGCCTGGTCGATATAGCGCTCCACGCGAGCCAGCTCACGGCCCAGGTCATCCACGCGCGACAGGTCGTCTTCGCTGCCATCCAGGTTTTCCAAAATCAGGTGAGCCGCCGCCAGGGGCAGCTTGGCCTCGTGGACCCAGCTCTCGATATAGTCACGATAGTCATCGGTCTGACGCCGGCCTTCGGCAACCTCGTCGCAGGCGGCTTTGCCCACCCGGCGCAAGACCTCGTACTCGAGCTCGCCCTCGGCATAGGTCGGGCATTGCACCATCTCCTGCACCCATGCGGGACTCTCGAGCTCCTCTGCCGCACGCTCCAGCTGGCGCAGAAAACGACGACGGCGCGCGTACTCGATCACGATGCCGAGCATACCAAAGATAAAGGACACGCCGACCGCCACGACCACGATAGATGTCGAAGCACCAGCGACCGTCAGCACAAAGCAGCTCAGCAGCACGCCGCACGCCCACACGGCGACGGGAAGCAGCGCGTCTTTAAAGAACTTGGCAAACGACATAGCCGTCCCCTAGACCGAATAGCCCTGGCCGCGGTGCGTCGTCAAATACCCCTTGATGCCGATTTTTTCGAGCGTGGTGCGCAGGCGGTTGATGTTGACGGTGAGCGTGTTGTCGTCCACGAAGGCATCGGAGTCCCACAGGTCCTGCATGATGGCCGAGCGCGAAACGATCTTGCCCGCGCGGCTCAGAAGCAGCGAGAGGATACGCAGTTCGTTTTTGGTGAGCTCGGTGCTGGTACCGGTTTGCGTATTGGTGACCATGGAGCGGGCGAGGTCGAGCTCCAGCCCCTTGTGGAAAAGTGTGCTGCGCTCGCCTGCCGCCGCGGTGCGACGCAGCAGGGCATTGATGCGGGCCATGAGCACGCGCGCGCTGTAGGGCTTGGGAACAAAGTCATCTGCGCCGAGCGTCATGGCCATGACCTCGTCGATCTCGGTCGTGCGCGACGTGAGAACGATGATGGGGACCTCGGATTCGCGACGGACCTCATGGCAGATGTGCTGGCCGTCTTTGACGGGGAGCGTGAGGTCGAGCAGCACCAGGTCGGGCGCGGCGGCGAGAATATCGCGCGAGACGTGCTCAAACGATTCGCAGGCCTCGACCTCAAAACCGGCACGGGCAAGGATATCGGCAAGCTCGCGACGAATGGGCTCGTCGTCCTCAACGATATAGATTAGCGCCATGGATTCCGCTCCCCCTCTTGGTTGTCTTGCCACCATTATGGCTGCGAAACTGCAGGTGCGCGCCACGCACGTCGCCAAGGTGACAGAACTGTTCGCGAACGGGGGCGTTTTGTCCGCCTCGCACTCGCAGCGGTGGCGGGGACCAAAATGATTCTTTAATCCCCGTCCCAGAAAAATCATTTAGCGGCGGGCACGGAGCTTTTCGTAGCCGTCGGCAAAGAAGGCGACCGTGGCGGCGTCGGCCTCGGCGGCGTCACCGTCGGTGGCGGGAACCACGCCGTGCTCGTCGCTCACCAGAAACAGCGCACCCTTGAGCTGCGCGGGAATGTCTACGCGCGTGACCGGGATGCCCTTGGTCTGGGCCAGCTGCTCGATGAGCGTCGCCGTGCCGCACAGGCACTCGTCCGCTGGCGCCACAAAGGCCAGCTCGCCGTTATCGACGGCGGCGAGCAGCTCGGGCGCCACGCCGGTTTCGTCGGCCTCGGAGCGGGCCTCGGCGGAGCGGGCACGCAGCGCCTTGGCCGACGTATCGGCGAGCGGCTCGTACTCCCCCACCGTCATGGCGGCGTTGCCGTTAATGTCGATCACCAGCATGAGCACGCCGTCGCGTGCGGTGTAATCGCCCTCGGCAAGCGACCACTCAACGTGCTGCTTGGCCCAGCTGAGCATGTTATGGGTAAGTGGCTCGCCCTGCACCAGGCGCTCAGACAGCGCGCGGATGTGACGGTTGAGCATGGGTACCTTTTTGTTGGACATGCGCCAACGGCAGACAAGCGCGGGCTTGTCGAGCGTAAACTTCTCGACCGCCTCCTGATTGGCGCAAAAGTCCTCGTACGCACGCTGATCCTCGGCATTGCCAAACAGCTCGGCATCATCAATCTGGGGCATGGTCATACCTTTCGTGTTAGTCATTCCGTCCTCTTATACCAAAAAGACGGCCCTCCAAACGGAGCGACCGTCTTTTGCAGAGATTATTTTGTCCCGGGGCGAAACTTAGTGCCTAAAGTGGCGAGCGCCTGTAAAGACCATAGCAATATTGTGCTCGTTGCAAGCCTGGATGCTCTCGTCGTCGCGCTTGGAGCCGCCGGGCTGGATGATGCAGGTCACGCCGTGCGCAGCAAGCACGTCGACGTTGTCACGGAACGGGAAGAACGCGTCGCTTGCACAGGCAAAGCCGCCCTTCTCCACGCCCTCGCGCTCGCAGAAGTCCTCGGCGCGCTCGCAGGCAAGCAGCGCAGAGTCAACGCGGTTGGGCTGACCCGGGCCCATGCCAATGCCGGCCTTACCCTTGGAGACCAGGATGGCGTTGGACTTGACGCCCTTGCAGACCTTCCAGGCAAACTCGAGCTCGGCCATCTCGGCGTCGGTAGGCTTGCGGTCGGTGGGGAACGTGAAGGTCGCGGGATCCTCGGTCACGTGGTCGACTTCCTGCACCAGCATGCCGCCGTCGACGGAGCGCAGCTCCACCTGGGCACCGTGGTCCACGCCGCCGGTAGCCAACACGCGCAGGTTGGGGCGCTTAGCCATGCGCTCGAGCGCCTTGGCGGTGTAGCTCGGAGCGATGATAACCTCGACGAACTGCTTGTTCTGATCGGCAAAGTGCTCAACCAGCTCATAGGGAACCTCGCGGTTGCAAGCGATGATGCCGCCGAAGGCGCTCTTGGGATCGCAGGCGAAGGCGCGGTCGTAGGCGGCCGTGATGTCCTCGGCCACGGCGGAGCCGCAGGGGTTCTGATGCTTGAGGATCACGCAGGCCGGCTCGTCGAACTCGCGGACCAGGTTCCAAGCGGCGTCGGCATCCAGATAGTTGTTGTAGCTGAGCGGCTTGCCCTGGATCTGCTCGGAGCCCACGAGCGGGAACTGCGAGCTCGCGGTGTTCTCGCAGCCCTCGGCAAAGCGATAGACCGTGGCCTTTTGCTGCGGGTTCTCGCCATAGCGCAGGTCGTCGACCTTCTCCAACGAAATCTCGAGCTTGGCAGAGGTGTCCGCCACGTCGCTTGCCTGGGCGGCGAGCCAACGGGAGATAGCCGTGTCGTAGGCGGCGGTGGTCTGGTAGACCTTCACCTGCAGGCGACGACGGGTGGAAAGCGTGGTGCAGCCACCGGTCTCGTGCATCTCGGCCAGGACGGCATCATAGTCGGCCGGGTCGGAGATGACGGTAACGCTCGCGGCGTTCTTGGCGGCAGAGCGCAGCATGGAGGGGCCACCGATGTCGATGTGCTCGATGGCATCCGCAAAGGTGACCTCGGGGTTGGCGACGGTCTTCTCGAACTCGTACAGGTTGACGACGACCAGGTCGATCAGCTTAATGCCGTGCTGAGCGGCCTCCTGCATGTGCTGCTCGGAATCGCGGCGGGCCAGCAGCGCGCCGTGAACCTTGGGGTGCAGGGTCTTAACGCGGCCGTCCATCATCTCGGGATAGCCCGTGAACTCCTCGATGGGGGTTACGGGAACGCCCGCGTCCTCGATGGCACGAGCCGTGCCGCCCGTAGAGATGATCTCGACGCCAAAGTCGTCAACCAGCGTCCGTGCGAAATCGACGACGCCCGTCTTATCGGTAACCGAGATCAACGCGCGTGCGATCTTCACATCAGATCCCATGCAGTCCTCCTGTCTGGTACGCCGCCGTGCTCTGTGAGTCGGTGATACGTCGATCTGCAGCGCTCGCGCAGCGGCATTGAAAATACTGATTCAATGTAGCGCATCGAGCGCATCGATGCACCCCGCAACGGGCGCATATGCAGAAAAAGTTTGCGAGCGGAGGGGATGGGCACGGCACCGGGCACGGTGAGTTCATGGAACACAGGGGCACCATAATTAGATGCCAATAGCGTGGTAGAACTGTGCTCGATATGCATCCGCAAAAGAAAGAGGCACCATGGTCTCGCGGGTTCTCTACCGACCGTTTGATACCGAAGACTTTGACGCCATCGCGCTGATTCTGCAGCAGCTTTGGCATAACAATTCGGATAACGATGAGTACAACCGCCTCGAGGCCGCGTGCGACCTCGCCTATTGCCTTTCGTCTTCGACGTTTTCGCAGGTTGCCGTAATCGACGGTCAGGCGCGCGGCATTGCGCTCGCGCGTGCGGGACAGAGCTCCGGCGCCACCGTTAAGGAACATTGGCTGGATACCGAACGCGCACTGCTATCGCAAATGCGCGAGCTGGAGCCCGATGCCTGCGCCGAGTATCTCTCGTTTGTGCGCGCAACCATCCGAACCAACAACCGCCTGCTCGAAAGCAGCCCGTTACCACACGACAACGAGGTCACGCTGCTTGCCGTAGATCGCGACGTCCATGGCCTGGGCGTTGGCTCGGTGTTGCTCGACGCCGCAGTCTCGTACCTGTCCTCGCGCGGGGCGACGAGGGCGCACCTGTACACCGACTCCAACTGCTCGTGGAAGTTCTACGAACTGCACGGCTTTAAGCGCACGGCCACGCACCGCGCCAACCGCGAAGAGCGCCGTCACGAAATGCCGCGCGAAAGCTTCCTCTACGAACTCGACCTAACAGCCTAGGCCCAGCAGCCATACCTAGTCATTTAGGAACGTCCCCAGTGACTAGTCGTTGGGGACAGTCTTCGTAGGTAGCGCATAAAAAGGGATGGGCTTTCCCCGACGGCTGTCGAGAAAAGCCCATCCCATAGCTTACGACCGTTAGAACGTTCCGCCGCCGCCTCCGCCGACGCCGCCGCCTCCGCCACCGGAAAAGCCGCCGCCGCTGCCGCCGCTCGAGCTATCGGAACTCGAAGCCAGCTCGCGGATGGTCTCGTGATACACATCGTTGAACGAATCGAGCGGAGACTCGTTGCCGTAGTGATGGTAATACCACCAGTAGCAGGGGTAGTTGTCGTAGAAATCGTCGCTGTTGCGCAGATCCGCAGGCACGGCCTCGGCCAGCTGTCGCAGCACTTCTTTCGAAACGCCCAGGGCAACGCCCATCACCAGCAGTTTGTTCCACAAGATCAGGTCGCTGGGGATAGCCTCCTTCAGGCGCGTAAAGTCCTCGAGCCAATGCTTGAGCGCCTTGCAGCGAGCCGCCACCTCGGCGCCCTCCGGCGTGTAACGGCGGAAGGTGCAGCTCAGGACAAAGCCCACGATCGTGACGGGAATCGAGATCATAGCGGCGCCGACGTTGGCGTCCGCAAAGTCGGTATAGATCAGAGAGCCCAGAATGCCAAAGACAATGATGATGCCGAGAACCAGGCCGGCCACCATCGCGATAGTGCCATCCGATGCGATAAACTCACGCGCCTCCAGCTTGCCCTTAACCGTGCTCTGATAGTCCTCGAGCTTGTCGCCAACAGATGTGGTGCGCTCGCTAGCGTACTCCTCCAGCTCGCTAAACGTGCGCGAACGGACTCCGTCCTTATCGGGCTTAACGCCGGCGAAGAAGACCTTGAGCACATCGCGATCGATGCCGTCCTTCTTGGCAGCCTTCCAGGCCTCGTCGGTCACCGTGATGCGATACGTCTGCTCCTCTTTTTCGCGACGGAGCAGGCCCTTCTTCTTGGCCTCGGTCGCTTCTTCCAGCTTGATCACGCGGTCGTCGGTCAGCTTCATCAGCGTGGCGATATATGCCTGATCGGGCACGTTGTTCCAGCTCATAAGAGCTGCAAGCACCGCGGGATGGTCGGCGGAGGGCACATCGCGGAAGTACTCGTCTTGGAAGAGCGGCTTGGGCTTGGGCCTGCGTAGCTTGAGCACAACGATTGTGCCGGTAAAGGCGACCGCCGCGACAACACTTAGCGCGGCAAGCGCATTGGCAATCATGCGAGCGTGAGCGCGGCGGGCGTTAGCTTCGTCGACCCATTCCTTCTCTTCGCTCAGGATCGTTGACATGCGCTCCTCGCTCGAAGCGGAAAGCCGAGGCACCCAATCGCTGGGGAAGGCGATGCGCGCCTCGGCGAATTCGCCCTGATGCACGCAGGGAATGGTATAGGTGACCATGGGTTCGTCCGCATCGAGCGACACGTCGCCCGTCAGCGGGCCGTGGCCCCATGCGCGGAAGTTATCGCCCTTGACGGCCGCCGTCCCGGCGGCGGCATTTGCGAAGTACACCTCCATCTCGACATCATCGGAATCCGCAGACCAGCCGTCACCCACAAATTTCCAATAGAGCTCGGCGGTATCGGCCCAGTTCATAACCGCACCGGTCATGGTGTAGCTCACGTAATAGATCGCGCTGTCGCCGCTCTCGTGGGGGCTAAAAACCTTAATCCTTACGCCGTCACCGGTCTGCTCGACCGTGTAGACGCCAGAGTCGCCCTTGTTCGCGCTATCGACCCTGTTAAACGCGGTGTCGTCTTCCTCAACGCTCAGCACATCGACGGTCGCCGTGCCGCCCTGCTGGTCGGTGCCCGTATTGATCTCCCAAAACACGCCGTTGATGTCGTCATCGAAATCAAACTGGCGTCCCTCGACAACGGTCAGCGAGCCGTCGGCCTCGACCGTGGCACCGATATAGGTTTGGGTCATGGAGTAGCCGTCGGCACGTGCAACGGCGGGCAACAGCAGCAGTGCGCACGCGACGAGCGCGCAAATGGAAACAAATCGCGCAAACGGGCGGCGCTGCCGGCTGACTTTGGCGGCGAGGGTGTTCATAGGCACATCCTTTGTCTGTAAAACCAACAGCGCCATTGTCCCACGTTTGCGGGTACGCATGACGAATATCTGGGCCAACGGAACGTCAAATGGGACAAAAGTCCCACCCGAGTCTGGCACTTAGGGACGTTCCTAATGATCTATTGGGGACGGAGGAAAACGGATCATTGGGTTGAACCGACGGACTGCAACAAATTTGTCGTTTGGGACGCTCTTTGGCCGAGTCCTGCGCCAGCAATAGATACCACTTCACAGCTCCGTCACAGGTGTAGCGGCTTTGTGTGGGCGCGGCATGCGCTGATTGAGCCGTCAGTCGAGGGGCATAAAGCAGTTGAGCGAAAACGGTTGCCCCTTTCCCGTTCGCTCGAGGATCATGTCCCCCTTTTCCGCGGAAACCCCGGCAGTTGCGAAGAGCTGCCGGGGTTTCTGTCGTGTATAAGGCCGAGTCGGCGTACGGCGATCGAGACGTTGGGCCGCAGACCCACCGTGCGCAATGCGCAGCGCCGCCAACTTGCGAGCCACGGAAACGCCTTCCCTACCGTGCCCCGCGCTATACTCGTCCGCATGGATATCAAAACACGCAACATAGTAACGCCCGCCGCGGATGCACCAACGTCGCAACCCGCCTCCGTTCCCGCACCTGTCGTGGGCCGTTTTGCCCCGTCGCCCTCGGGCCGCATGCACCTGGGCAACGTGTTCAGTTGCCTGTGTGCGTGGCTTTCGGCCCGCAGCCAGGGCGGCAGCATCGTGTTACGCATCGAGGACCTGGACGATCGCTGCAAGCGCCCGGAACTTGCCGCCCAATTGATTGACGATCTAGCTTGGCTGGGGCTTGAGTGGGACGAAGGCCCCTACTACCAGCACGATCGCCTGGACTTGTACGAGGACGCCCTGCACCAGCTGCAAGACGCCGGCCTCACCTATCCCTGCTTTTGCACGCGCGCCGAGCTCCACGCCGCCAGCGCGCCGCACGCCAGCGACGGCACGCCCATCTACCGCGGCGCCTGCCGAGGCCTTTCGGCCGAAGAGGTCGCCCGCCGCAGTGCCCTGCGCGCCCCGGCCACGCGCCTACGCGTGCCCGACATCGACGACCTCGCAGGCGACGTGATCGAATTCGTGGACCGCACGTACGGGGCCCAATGCGAGGCACTCGCCACCGAGTGCGGCGATTTTTTGGTGCGCCGCAGCGACGGCGTTTTTGCCTATCAGCTAGCCGTGGTGGTCGACGACGCTGCCATGGGCGTCACCGAGGTCGTGCGCGGATGCGACCTGCTGGGCTCCACGCCGCGCCAAATCTACCTGCAGCATCTGCTGGGACTTCCCACGCCGCACTACGCACATATTCCGCTGCTCATGTCACCGGATGGCCGCCGCCTTTCCAAGCGCGACCGCGATCTGGACCTGGGCGAGCTCCGCGCCCGCTTTGGCACGCCCGAGGCGCTGCTGGGCTGGCTCGCCGGGCAAACGGGCATCGCGCCGGACGCCACGCCACGCTCTGCCGAGCAGCTGGTCGAGCACTTTAGCTGGGACGTTATCCGCGCACACCGGGAGAACATCGTTATGGATGGAAGGACAGGCATGCAACAGACGACAGCCTGCCCTGACGAGCACCTCGATAGCGACATTGCCAAAGTATCAACAACCCAGCTTTCGCCAGAGGGGTTCGATGCGTTCTGCGAAATACTTGACTCTCCCACGCCTGAAGCTGCGAAAACGTTGCTCGAGCGCAAGCCGGCTTGGGAGTAAATCCCTTAACAAATCGGTTTTGGTTCGCCACGAAGCTCATGCGTCCGCGCCCCTACGCAACATCCCAGGGTTGGAGTTCGTCGCCCAGGTGAACGATGCAGTCGTAGAGTACGGTGTGACGCTCGGCCGGGTTGGCATCCCGATGGAAATGCCCGTAGTACCAGCGCTTGTAGTCCATGCGATCTTCCAGCTCATCGAAAAATGCCGTAAGCCGATCAACGGCGGGGTAATTCCAGCCGGGTGCCGGATAAAGCGTGGGCGAAAGCATGCGCGTCGAGCAGGTGTGGGTGACCACGTAGTCGACCTTCCAGCCCACGCTGTCGAGCTTTGCCCGCGCCTCCTCAAAGTTGCGCTCGTCCGGCAGCTCCTGTGGCCACCAGCTGGAATACGGTATGCGGTATTCCTTGTCCACGCTCGTGGCACCGCCCATAGTAAAGATCGTTGAGTCATCGAGCTCAAAAACCTCGCCGCGCGTCAGGCGTCGGATGGGAGAGGTATCCGATAGGCGCTGCGTCAGCCCACCGTGCCACAACTCCATGGGGCGCTCCGCCCAATGATCGAAACGCTCGTGGTTGCCGTCGACGAACAGCGCGGTATAGGGACGCGATTCCAGCCAGGCGATGTCGGCGCACTCCTCGGCAGAGAAATCCCACGGAAAGCCAAAGTCGCCCGCGACGATGAGATAGTCGTCGCTCGTCAGGCTATCCCCAAGGTCCCAATCGCGCAGCTTTTGCATGTCGAGGCCGCCGTGAATATCGCCCGTCACATAGACCGTCATCGGATCACCACTTCCCTCTTATAACTTTCGAGATCGTGCTCGACCTGCTCGTCGCCCGTGGCATTGACCCACCACGGCCATTTAACGCAACACATCGGCTCGTCTACCTGCGCAAACCAAGCTTTGAGCTCCTCCAAGCTCACCGGGGCGTAGCTGTTGGCGTCCACGCCCACGTCATAGCGCAGCAGTCCCTGCCTGCGGTTGAACTCGTTGTATGCGCCGCCGCAACTGTGGATATGCCCGTGCAAATGCCAGCTGCCGTGCGACATGCCCTGCCAGTCGACCATGGGATAGTGGCTCAGCACGATTTTTTGGCAGTTGATCTTGAGCGCG
>URWZ01000043.1 GCA_900551625.1 uncultured Collinsella sp. | reverse complement strand
GTGTATAAGAGACAGTCTTGGCCCAGGTGATGATCGGATCGACGACCGAACGCAGCGCCTTAGCGCGGGTCTCGGTGGTCTTGATGCGGTCGTTCTCGAAGAGGGCCTTGGCCAGGCTCTTCTTCATGGCCTTGGTGTGGCTCGCATCGGTGCCGAGCTTCAGGCCCTTCTTAACGTTGTGACGCATGGTCTAGTTTCTCCTCAAATATGCGAAGCATTAAGCCTTCAGGCTCAGGCCCATGGACTCAAGCTTGTCCTTCACTTCCTCGATCGACTTAACACCGAAGTTACGGATGTTAAGCAGATCGTTCTCCGAGAACTCAACGAGCTGACGGACCGAGTGAATGCTGGCGCGCTTAAGGCAGTTGTAGGAACGGACGGAAAGGTCCAGATCCTCGATCTGCTTGTCCAGCTCGGCGTTGTCGTTGGTGACCTCGGGAGCGAAGATCGAAGCCTCCTCCTCGACCTCGGGGGTCTCGGCAAGGTTCATAAAGGCGGCCATATGCTGGTTGATGATATTGGCAGCCTGGACCACGGCGTCGCGCGGGGCGATGGAACCGTTGGTCTCGATCTCGAGGACAAGGCGGTCGTAGTCGGTATGCTGGCCGACACGGCAAGCCTCAACGAGCTTGGCGCAACGGGACACCGGCGAGTACAGCGAGTCGACGTTGATCACACCGATGGGATCGTTGTCACGCTTGTTAGCCTCGCCAGAGACATAGCCGCGGCCATAGCCGATGCGCATGCTCATGGTGAGATGGCCACCCTCGGTGAGCGTAGCAATGTGCTGCTCGGGGTTGACCAGCTCAAACTCGGACGGAATAAAGAAGTCCGCACCGGTGACCTCGCAGGGGCCGTCAACCGAAATGGTGGCGGTCGCCTCGTCGGTCGTGCCGAGAGCCCTGAAGACAAGACCCTTGACATTCAGGACGATGTCGGTGACATCCTCGACCATGTTAGGGATGGTCATGAACTCGTGCTGCGCACCATCGATCTGAATGGCCTCGACGGCGGCACCCTCGAGCGAGGACAGAAGAACACGACGAAGCGAGTTACCCAGCGTATCGCCGTAGCCACGCTCGAGCGGCTCGACGGAGACACGAGCAGAGGTCTCGTTAATCTCTTCGACCTGAACCTGAGGCCTAATGAATTCTGACATGTATTACCTCCAGCCTCAGCAGCCCGGATGGACTACTTAGAGTAGAGCTCGACGATGAGCTGCTCGTTGATATCACCGCTGATCTGCTCACGCGTCGGCAGAGCGAGCACGTTACCAGACAGCTTCTCGATATCGACCTCGAGCCAGCCAGGGACCTCGAAACGCTCGGAGGAAATCAGAGCCTCCTTGATGGGGAGGAGGTCACGGAACTTCTCGCCGACAGCGACGACGTCGCCGGCCTTAACGCGGTAAGACGGGATGTCCACGCGCTTGCCGTTCACGGTGAAGTGACCGTGACGGACGGACTGACGAGCCTCTTTGCGGGTACGGGCGAAGCCAAGACGGAAGACGACGTTGTCGAGGCGAGACTCAAGGATGATCATGAGGTTCTCACCGGTGACGCCGTTCATCTTACGGGCCTTGTTGAAGTAGCCGTGGAACTGCTTCTCCAGAACGCCATAGATGAACTTGACCTTCTGCTTCTCACGCAGCTGCATGCCGTACTCAGATTCCTTGCGACGGCGCTTGGGCTGACGGATAGATTCCTTCTTGCTGCTGTAACCGAGCTCAGCGGGATCGATCCCGAGCTGACGGCAGCGCTTAAGAACAGGAGTCCTGTCGATTGCCATATTGATACGATCCTTTCAGTTACACGCGGCGACGCTTCTTGGGGCGGCAGCCGTTGTGCGGGATGGGGGTCTTGTCCTGGATGCTCGAGACCTCGAGGCCAGCAGCCTGGAGGGAGCGGATGGCGGTCTCACGACCGGAGCCGGGGCCCTTGACGAAGACGGAAACCTTCTTCATGCCGTGCTCCATGGCCTGCTTGGCAGCAGCCTCGGCAGCCATCTGGGCAGCGAACGGCGTGGACTTACGGGAGCCCTTGAAGCCCACCTGGCCAGCCGACTTCCAGGAAATGACGTTGCCCTGGGGATCGGTGATCGAAACGATCGTGTTGTTGAACGTAGAACGAATGTGAGCCTGGCCCACGGAAATGTTCTTACGGTCCGCGCGCTTCAGACGGGCAGCGCGAACGTTCTTCTTAGCAGTAGCCATCTATCTAGCGCTCCTTATTTCTTCTTCTTAGCACCGATCTGACGCTTCGGGCCCTTGCGGGTACGAGCGTTAGTGTGGGTGCGCTGGCCGCGGACCGGGAGGCCCTTGCGGTGACGAAGGCCGCGATTGCAGCCGATGTCCATAAGGCGCTTGACGTTCTGGTTGCGCTCACGGCGGAGGTCGCCCTCAACCATGATCTGGTTCTTGTCGATATAATCGCGGATGGCGTTAACCTCATCCTCGGTGAGGTCCTTAACGCGCGTATCCACGTTAACGTTGCACTCGACGCAAATCTTCGTCGCAGTGGTGCGGCCGATGCCGTAAATGTAGGTCAGACCGATCTCAACGCGCTTCTCACGCGGGAGGTCGACACCATTAATACGGGCCAACGTAGTCTCCTCTCTTAACCCTGACGCTGCTTATGACGGGGGTTCTCGCAAATGACGAGGACCTTGCCATGGCGCCTAATGATTTTGCACTTATCGCACATCTTCTTGACCGAAGGACGTACCTTCATCGTTCTTCCTTTCGGTAGCGCTCAAACTACTTCCCTACTATCTACTCGCCCAGCCGCAGGCGTTTAAAACTATGGCTGGTCTTCACACACAATCCGACCGTAGGTTGAGCTAAGCCTGCAGTCGGAAAAGAGCGTGTATGCGTGTCGCTATTTATAGCGATAGGTGATGCGACCGCGGGTCAGGTCGTACGGGGAAAGCTCCACGACAACCCTGTCACCGGGGAGAATACGGATGTAATTCATTCGGATCTTGCCAGAAATGTTGCACAGAACCGAATGACCGTTCTCGAGCTCAACCTTAAACATGGCGTTGGGCAGCGGCTCCTTTACCGTACCCTCGAGCTCAATTGCGTCTTCCTTCTTCACAAGCAATCATCTTTCTCTAGAAAACGACAGCGATTGAGTATTCTACAATACGCGTGCACGTATCGTAATATCTTCGTAATGGCTCCACATCTACGTGGAACTTGTTACATTTCTCCGCCCTGCAAGGAACACCAAGCGCCTTGCGCGTCGGTAGTGAGAATCACCGGGCCGTCATTGGTAATGGCGACGGTGTTCTCGTAGTGCGCGGCGGGCAGGTGGTCGTTGGTCGTAACGATCCAACCATCGGAGCCCGTGCTCACATGATTGGAACCCATCGTTACCATCGGCTCGATGGCGATGACCATACCAGCCTGGAGGCGAACGCCTCTCCCCTTCTTTCCATAGTTAGGAACGTTGGGGTCCTCGTGCATCACGCGGCCAATGCCATGCCCCACGAAATCGCGAAGCACGCCGTAACCGTGAGACTCGGCGAGGGACTGGACGGCATAACCAATGTCCCCAATATGGTTACCGGGAACAGCCTGCTCGATGGCAGCCTTTAGGCAATCGCGCGTAACCTCGCACAGGGCCTTGGCCTCGGGCGTGGGGGTGCCGACGAAAAACGTCCAAGCGTTATCGCCGACCCAACCGTCGAGAACGGCTCCCGTATCGATGGAGATGATATCGCCATCGCGCAGGATCATATCGGGGTTGGGAATACCGTGGACCACGGCATCGTTGATTGATGCGCAAATGGTTCCGGGGAACCCGCCGTAACCCTTAAAGGCCGGGGTGCCACCATGCATACGAATAATCTGCTCCGCAAGCTGATCAAGCTCAAAGGTCGAAACACCAGGGCGAACCATGGCTCCAACGTGGCGGAGCGCCATCTTAGATAGCGCTCCTGCCTTCTTCATCTGCTCGATTTGCGTTGCAGACTTAATCTTGATCATAGACCGAGAGCCTCTTTGACATCCCCGTACACGGTCTCGCGAGCCTGGTCACCGTTGACCGACTTGAGCAGACCCTGGCCACGATAGTAGTCGACGAGCGGGCTCGTGGACTTCTCGTAAACGTCGAGACGGTTCTTGATGGTCTCGGGCTTGTCGTCGTCGCGCTGATACATCTCGCCGCCGCACTTGGGGCAGGTGGCATCGGCAGCGGTGCCGGTGTAACCGCAGGCGCGGCAGGTGCGACGCGAAGACAGACGATCGATGATGACCTCGGGGGCCACATCGACCAGAAGGGCGCAGTCGATCTCGCGACCCATGGCGGAGAGCTCGGAATCGAGCGTCACGGCCTGGGCGGTGTTGCGCGGGAAGCCATCGAGGATGAAGCCCTGCTGGGCGTCATCGGCAGCAAGGCGCTCCTTGACAAGGTCGATCACGAGCTGGTCGGGAACGAGCTCGCCAGCGTCCATGTACTTCTTAGCCTGAATACCAAGCTCAGTGCCACCCTTGACGGCAGCACGCAGCAGGTCGCCCGTGGAAATGTGAGCGACGCCAAACTCGGCGACGAGCTCCTGTGCAACGGTGCCCTTACCGGCACCCGGAGCTCCGAGCAATACGAGGTTCATGAGCAATCCTCCTCTAGCCTATTTAAAGAATCCATCGTAATCATACATCTTGATCTGGCCTTCGAGCTTATCGACCGTGTCGAGCACGACGCCGACCATGATGAGGATGGACGTGCCGCCAAATGCCTGGATCAGCTGGTTACCGGTGAAGGAGAAGATGATCGAAGGCACGATGGCGATGAGCGCCAAAAAGACAGCGCTGGGAAGCGTGATCTTGTTGAGCGCGTTCTTGATGTAGGCCGCGGTAGCCCTACCCGGACGGACGCCCGGAATAAAGCCGCCCTGCTTCTTAAGGTTGTCGGCCGTGTCATCGGGGTTGAACACCATGGAGGTGTAGAAGTACGCGAAGAACACGATGAGGACAACGTTAAGCACCCAGTTGAGCCAACCGGTCGAAAGCGCAGAGGCAACTGCCTGGATCCAGCCGATGCCGGGGAAGAACACGGCAATCTGGGCCGGGAAGTACAGCAGCGCAGAAGCGAAGATGATCGGCACGACACCCGCGGTGTTGACCTTGATGGGCAGGTAGGTGGTCTGGCCACCCATCATGCGACGGCCCACGACGCGCTTAGCGTAGGAGACCGGAATGCGGCGCTGGCCGCGCTCAAGGAAAACAATCAGCGGGATAACCAGCAAGATGATGGCGCAGATGATCACCATGGTGATGATGCCACCGGCATTGCCCTCGGTGCTGGAGAAGATCGCCTGCGGCAGGCCGGCCATGATGTTCGCGAAGATGATCAGCGACATGCCATTGCCGATACCGCGCTGGGTGATGAGCTCACCAATCCACATGATCAGCATGGCGCCCGCGGTGAGCGTGCCGACGATCATGAGGTCGAAGATGATCTCGGGAGCGCCGGCGCCAGTAAAGCTGATGCCGAAGCTCTTAAAGAGGAAGAGGTAACCCACGGAGTTGAGGATTGCCAGAGCCAGAGTGAGGTAACGCGAATACTGCGTAATCTTGGTCTGACCGACCTCGCCCTCGCGGGCAAGCTCATGCAGGGAAGGCACAACGGCCTGGAGCATCTGGAGGATAATCGAGCTCGTGATGTACGGCATGATGCCCAAAGAGAACACCGAGACATAGCTCAACGCGCCACCAGAGAAAAGATTCAGGAGGGCCATAGCACCTGCGGCGACCGAGTTGCTCCCGGTCGAGAAAAGGCCCAGCATCCCCTGGAAGGGAATGCCGGGCACAGGAACGTGCGCACCAATGCGGTACACGACGAGCATAGCTATGGTAAAAAGAATCTTTTCGCGCAATTCTTTGATGCGGAAAGCATTCTTAAGACCATTTAGCACGGCAGCTCGACCTTTCCGCCGGCGGCCTCGATCTTGGCCTGCGCAGAAGCGCTGACCTTGTCGACCTTGACCGTGAACTTCTTGGTGAGCTCACCATTGCCGAGCACCTTGACGGGCTCGAACTCGCTCTTGGTGATGCGAGCGGCCTTAAGAGCGGCACCGTCGATCACAGCGCCGTCCTCGAACTTGCGCTCGAGACGCTCAACGTTAACGGCGGTGTACTCGATACGACGGGGGTTGCGGAAGCCCGGAAGCTTGGGCAGGCGCATAGCCAGCGGAGTCTGGCCACCCTCGAAGCCGGCACCCTTGGTGCCGCCAGAGCGGGAACCCTGGCCCTTCTGACCGCGGCCAGAAGTGGTGCCGTGACCCGAAGAATTGCCACGGCCGACGCGCTTGCGGTTCTTGGTGGAACCGGGCGCGGGAGTAAGATCGTGAAGCTGCATTTGCTACTCCTCTACAATCTCGACAAGGTGCTTGACCTTGAAGATCATGCCGCGGACGGACTCGTTGTCAGCAATCTCGCGAACCTCGCGGATCCTGTGGAGACCGAGGGCACGGACAGTACGGACCTGGTCCTGCTTGCAACCATTGGTGCTGCGGACCTGCTTGATCTTGATGGTGTCAGCCATGCTTAGTTCTCCTTACCGACGAACATCTCGGAGACCGTCAGGCCACGGCGAGCCGCGACGTCCTCAGGGCTGGAGAGCTCCTTGAGGCCCTCGACGGCAGCCTTGATGATGTTGAGGCCGTTGTCGGTACCGAGGGACTTGGACAGGACGTTCTTGATGCCAGCAAGCTCGAAGAGGGGACGCACAGCGCCGCCGGCGATAACGCCGGTACCCTCGACAGCGGGCTTGATGATGATGCGGCCGGCACCAAAGTGACCGAGAACCTCGTGCGGAATGGTGCCCTGCTCGGTCACCGGCACGTGGAACATGTTCTTCTTGGCATCGAGAGACGCCTTGGAGATGGCCATGGGCACCTCAGCGGACTTGCCCATGCCAACGCCGACGTTGCCCTTGCCGTCGCCAACGACGACGAGAGCGACGAGGCTCATGCGACGACCACCCTTGACGGTCTTCGACACGCGGTTGATGTAAACGACGCGCTCCTCGAACTCGGAGGCCTCGCGCTGCTGCTTCTGATTACGAGCCATGTGCTACATACCTCCTAGAACTCGAGACCGGCGGCACGAGCACCGTCGGCGAGGGCCTTGACGCGGCCATGGTAGATACGGCCACCACGATCGAAAGCGACCTTGGTGATGCCGGCCTCGATGGCACGCTTGCCAACGAGCTGACCGACCTTCTCCGCAGCCTCCTTGTTCGAGGTGTGGGTGCCCTTGAACTCGGCCTCGAGGGTCGAGGCAGAGACGAGCGTCAGGCTGGAGCCCTTGCTGTCGTCGATGATCTGGGCATAGATGTTGGCGTTAGTACGGGTCACGCGAAGACGCGGACGCTCGGCGGTACCCGAGACCTTGCCGCGAACACGACGCTGACGACGCTTGAGGCCTTCCAGCTTCGCCTTATGCTTGTTCATACGTAAACTCCTAAAAAGGTTGATCTTGCCAGCACCTAACGGGGTGCTGGTCTTATGCGAGTGAGTCGGTTACGACTACTTGGCGGCCTTACCCAGCTTGCGGCGGATGTGCTCGCCAACATAGTGGATACCCTTGCCCTTGTAAGGCTCGGGAGGACGATGGCCGCGGATCTCAGCGGCGATCTGACCGACCTGCTGCTTGTTGATACCCTTGACGTTCACGTGGGTGTTGTCGGGAACCTCGAAGGTGATGCCCTCGGGAGCCTCGACGATCACGGGGTGCGAGAAGCCCAGGGAGAACTCGAGGTTCTTGCCCTTCTGCTGCACGCGGTAACCGACGCCGGCGAGCTCGAGCTTCTTCTCGAAGCCCTCGGAAACGCCAACAACCATGTTGTGGATGAGGGCGCGGGTGAGGCCGTGGCGGGCACGGGTCTCACGCTCGTCGTCGGGACGGGAAACGGTGAGGACGTTGTCCTCGACGTTGATGGTGAGCTTCTCAAAAACATCGAGCTCGAGCTGGCCCTTGGGGCCCTTGACGACAACGTTGTTGCCGTTGACTGCCACTTCGACTCCGGCGGGAATCTGGACAGGCTTATTACCGATACGAGACACGGTGATCTCCTTTCCTTCTACCTACCGACCGAATTACCAGACGTAAGCGATGATCTCGCCGCCGACGTTGTGCTTGCGAGCATCGCGGTCGGTCATAACGCCATGGCTGGTGGAAATAATGGCGGTACCAAGGCCACCGCGGACGCGGGGCATGTCGGCAACGCCGGTGTACTTACGCAGGCCCGGCTTGGAAATGCGGCGGATGCCGTTGATGACCTTAGCCTTCTTGGGACCATACTTAAGCGTGATGTGCAGAGTCTTCTGGGGCACGGTGTCCTCGACATCGTAGCCCTCGATGTAGCCCTCCTCGTGCAGAACACGAGCGATCTCGACGAGCTTCTTGCTGCTCGGCATGGAGACCGTGGCCTTGTTCACAGAGTTAGCGTTACGGATGCGCGTAAGCATATCTGCGATCGGGTCTGTAAGGTTCATACAGATTCTCCTTCGTTCTTGATGAACACGTGCTCTTGGTTCTTCGCCGCCCTTAACGGCAAAGCCTAACTAGCGCGTTTTCCCTGTTCCAAACGGATGCTTGAAACGCTGGTAGTGACTTACCAGCTGGCCTTCTTAACGCCGGGAAGCTCGCCCTTGAGTGCAAGCTCACGGAAGCAGACACGGCACAGTCCGAACTTGCGGTACACAGAGTGCGGACGGCCGCAGCGCTGGCAGCGCGTGTACTCACGAGTAGAGAACTTCTGCTTGCGATTGCACTTGACGATCATCGATGTCTTAGCCACTTATATCCTCCTCACATAGAGTATTGTTCGCCCCAAGCGCCGCCCCCTTGTGGGAACGGCGCTTATAGGGCAGGTGAACCTATTTCTTGAACGGGAAACCGAAGGCGTCCAGAAGGGCCTTGGCCTCCTCATCGGTGTTGGCGGTGGTCACGAAAGTGATGTCCATACCACGCTGGTGATCGACGGAGTCGAAGTCGATCTCGGGGAAGATGAGCTGCTCGGTGACGCCCATGGAGAAGTTACCACGGCCGTCGAAGCTCTTGGGGGAGATGCCGCGGAAGTCGCGGATACGGGGGATCGCGACGGAGGTCAGACGATCGAAGAACTCCCACATACGGTCGCCACGCAGGGTAACCTTGCAGCCGATCGGCATACCAGCGCGCAGGCGGAAGGTAGCGATGGACTTGCGGGCACGGGTGATCATCGGCTGCTGGCCGGTGATGGCGCGCAGGTCGCGCACGGCACCGTCGATGGCCTTGGAATCGGTAGCGGCCTCGCCGACACCCATGTTCACGACGATCTTCTCAAACTTGGGGATCATCATGACGTTCTCGTACTGGAACTTTTCCTGAAGCTGGTGCTTGACCTCGTTGTTGTACTTGGTCTTCAGACGCGGCACATACTTCTCTTCTGCCATTGTTCACTCCTTCTTGGGGTTTTAAGCACGGGGCGTGGCCACGGTGGGTTGTCCTCGTGCCTCCTGGCTGCATCCGCGCCGCTCATGGCATTTCGCGGTTTGGACTCGACACAGCAGGAGCCGACAAAACAATCGGTACTATACGCGCATCGGGAGCGTATTTCCAGAAAAACCTCTTCTGCCTGCACAACTCCACAACTCCCCCGCACATATTGATCCCTTGGGGACGGAGGAAAACGGATCACTTGGGTCGCCTGGCCCTCTGAGTGATCCGTTTTCCTCCGTCCCCAAGGGATCAAAATGGCAGTTGCGGTGAAATAGTTCCTGGCTGACCGCCCGTCAGGCTTATCTAGGAACTATTCCACCGCAACTCATATATGGGGATGCGACTAGCGCTTGCGGGGGACGAGTTTGGTGCGGCGCAGGTGAATCATTTCGGCGGCGATGGAGATGGCGATCTCCTCGGGATCCTCTGCCTCGATGGCAACGCCGATCGGCAGGTGCAGCCCGTCGATCTGTTCCTGCGTAAAGCCCTCCTGCTCCAAGCGGGCCCGCACAAAGGCCGTCTTGCGACGCGAGCCCAGGCAACCCAGATAGGCGGGCTTGGCGCGCATGGCCTGAATCACCACGTCGATATCGGACTTGTGGCCTGCTGTGGCCACGACCACCAAGTCGCGCGGGCCGATGGGGCACTGCTTGATTAGGTTCTTGTAGTCGACCAGACGACGGTCGTAGACACCGGGCACCCATTCGGGGGTCAGCGTGCCGGGGCGGTCGTCGCAAACCACGACGGCAAAGCCCGCCGCCGTGAGCACCCGCGCCGTCGCAGCGCCCACGTGGCCGCAGCCAAAGATATAGGTCAGGCCCTCGGGGCAGAGCGTCTCGATGTGCGCCGCGGGAATCTCGGAGGCCGCGTTGGTGTAGGTGACCCTACTCCCCTCCTCCACCAGC
>URWZ01000042.1 GCA_900551625.1 uncultured Collinsella sp. | reverse complement strand
AGCGTCTCGTGGGCTCGGAGATGTGTATAAGAGACAGCTCCGCCGTCGCCCATTCGCTCTGCGAAAGAATCTCGATCGCCTCATCAACAAATCCGTTGAGCCGCGATGAATCGAACCAATCGAGCGAGTCCGCAAGCGACAGCTGGACGAAAGGGTCGGGCCCAAACGGCTTAGCGGAAAACCCAAACTCCCCAGCTGCGAGCACGGCAGTTGGTACGTTGTACCACAGGCAGTTGCCGCTATCGAACAGCGGAGCAGGTTTTATCTCCAGGGTGTCGACATTGCGGATGATGCCGAAGTTTCGCCAATGGCGGTCGCTGTTGGCCAAAAGGGCATCGCAGACAATCATCTGCGACATAGACCTTCTCACAGCGGCCTCATCGACACCATGCTTGCCGAGGTAGCAACAGTATCGATCGTATGTCGAGTTTCCCCGCTGGCTACCAAGTGCGCCCTTAACGTAAACAGCCGGAACGTATTCCTCGCGGCCGTCAAGAAAATCCTCGCACAGGCACACGGGGCCATTGAACATCCGCTCAACCGTATAAGGAACAAACTCGCCCTCCAACAGCAAGCGACGATGTAGAGCCGTTGCAACCGCTTCGTTAAAGGGACGCTGATCGTCCATCCCGCAACCTTTAGCCAAAACGCGAATGCCGTTTCGGATCATCCACGATTTAGGAAGCTCGCCCTCGGATGTGTTGTCGGGATTTTTAAGACCGATGCCCTCCAGCCAACCCGAACGCCCCTCGGGCGCCGATCGCTCAAATTCGTTCTCAAAGTAATTGAGGTTTCGCCATTCGAGCCCGTCGCAATCGGCCGGCCTCAGCCAATAGCAATCCGAAAGCGAGAGGCCCAGGCACTGAACCGGAACCTCGATGCCACTGGCAATTCCCAGTTCACGATAGCGCGAGACAAGCCCGGGGCGGACGTCAGGCACCGACCGATGGCTCCACCACACGTTGAGCTCCCGTTTATTCGCCGTAGGAGAAGAACTCGAGCACGTGCCAAACGGCATCCTCTGCGCATCGAGGACCTCCGCAATTTCGAAGGGAAACTCACGCGACGGATCAAATGAGACATGCGCGACCTCATGGTCGGCCGACATCAGCGTAAACTTGCGCCCCACATCTGCCGCAGGACGGCGTCCACGTTTGCGGACCTTTTGATAGGCGACCGCAGAATCATACTCAACCATCTTCCGTCCGCCCACAATACCGCACGCGAGCGTTCCCGATGCGGCAAGTTGAGATATGCGGGCTTTCGTAACGCCCAACAGGTGGGCAGCATCACCCATAGACAAGTACTCAGATGTATCCATACGCCGCATCACCTCGTTAAGTATTCCAAACGTAAAGTTAATTAGTTACATACAGCATAATACTAAACAGACTGACGCGAAAAAAGGCCCGAGCAATCGGGCCTTAGAGCAATTGGTCAGCCGAGTCGCAAGCTGCTCCCCTAGCGCTGTACGTAGGCGCGGACGAGCTCAAAGGTGTTACGCACACCGTCGATGTGGCTGCGCTCGTAGTTGTGGCTCGCGTACACGCCGGGGCCGATCAGGCCATGGCGAATGTCGTAGCCGGCCGAGAGCGTGGCCTCGACGTCGGAGCCGTAGTGTGGGTACACATCGATGGCGTAATCGAGCTCCAGCTCGCGCGCGATGTTGGACAGCGTGGTCACCAGATCGTAGTTATAGGGGCCACCCGAATCCTTGGCGCAAATCGACACCATGCGCTCGGTGCAGCCCAGGTCGTCGCCCACGCAGCCCATGTCAACGCTGATCATCTCGCGCGTGTCGGCCGGCACGAAGGCGCCGCCGTGGCCGACCTCCTCGTACACCGTAAAGAGCAGCGATACCTTGCGCGAAAGCGTCACCTCGTCGTCGGCGACGGCGCGGGCCAAACCCAGCAGAATCGACGCGGACAGCTTGTCGTCAAGGAAGCGACTCTTGATGTAGCCGCTCTCCGTCACCGTGGTGCGCGGATCCATAGCGATGATGTCGCCCGTCTGAATGCCCAGCTCAAGCACGTCATCCTTGCTGTCAACGTTCTCGTCGAGCAGGATTTCCATGTTCTTCTCGATGGTCTTGACCGGCTCATCGGCCACATGCGCCGAAGGCTCAGTATTGAGGACCACGCCCGTGTAGACATTACCGTCACGCGTGTAGACGGTGCAGTTCTCGCCATCGGCCGTAGACCACTGGTGCCCACCAAGCGTCGTGGGACGCAGGCGGCCATTGTCCTTAATGGAACGCACCATGGCGCCCAGGGTATCGACATGGCTCGCCAGTACGAGCGGCTCACCCTCACCACCAAGCTCAACGAGCACGTTGCCTTTATTGGAGCGCTCGGGCCCAAAGCCCATATCGCGCAACGTTTCCATTAGATAATCAGTCGCCGCACGGGTATAGCCCGTAGGCGAAGCAATAGAAGTCAGCGTCTTAAGCTGTCCCGCGATATAGGAGAGCGTCTCCTCTAGAGAAGCATCGATTACAGAAGCCATGTGCATCCTTCCAAGCAAAACTAAGACCGAGTCCCGATTTTAACCGTTCTGCACGCGCAAGGCTCTGGGAGCCGAGCCACCTCCAGACGTCCTCCCGCCGATTTTACGCACGCGCACGGCTTACAATCCCAATCTTGCATAAATCCTATCGGTATCTGCATAGAAATGAGGAATCTTTTTACTTCGTCTCAGGGTACCCCACCTTGGGCCGTGCAAAAAACGGAGTATTCAGCACCGTGGGCCCCAACGACCCCATCGCGAACGACAAAACGACGCGGTTACAGCAGTGTTGCAGGTCGTCGCAAAGCAAAAACTCAGTAACAACCCCCTCCACTCATCGATAGCCCGCCCACAATGGCTGCCGATGGGCGCCTGCGGACCACTACGGGCCATTCAAAACGTTATGCATTCTTAAGAGCTTGCTGAATACTCCCAAAAATGCACGCTGGGAAGTACACCACCTATCCGCAGCGGGCAGCATGCCTTGGTTTTGCCCATCTCGGGGCATCGACGAGGCACAAAAAGCCCCGCCGCGCGTAGCGCGGCGGGGCCAGCGGCAAGTCAAAAGACCATACGCCTACAGGCGAAAGAACACCAAACTAGGCTAGGCAGCCGGGCAGATCTTCTTGAAGAGCTCGATGACGTCGTCGAGCGTTGCCTCACGCGGGTTACCCGGGAAGCAGGCGTCGGCCATGGCGTCCTTGGCCAGGACCTCGATCTCGTCAGCCTTCATGGCCTCGCAGACGTGCGGGATGTTCACGTCGGCGGAAAGCTGCTTAACGGCGGCGATAGCGGCGTCGGCAGCCTCGTCGGTGCTCATGCCCGTGGTGTCAACGCCCATGGCGACGGCAACCTTGGCCAGGCGCTCGGCGCAAACCGGCTTGTTGAACTCCATGGCGATCGGCAGCAGCATGGCGCAAGCAACGCCGTGCGGGGTGTCGTAGTGAGCGGACAGGGTGTGAGCCATGGCGTGGTCGATGCCCAGGCCAACGTTGGAGAAGCCCATGCCGGCGACATACTGGCCAAGAGCCATACCCTCGCGGCCGGAGCCGGGCTGACCGGACTTGGCCTCGGCGACAGAGTCGCGCAGGTTCTCGCTAATCAGCTTAATAGCCTCAAAGTGGAACATGTCGGAGAGCTCCCAAGCGCCCTTGGTGGTGTAGCCCTCGATGGCGTGGGTCAGAGCGTCCATGCCGGTGGAGGCGGTCAGGCCGGCGGGCATGGAAGCCATCATGTCGGGATCGACGACGGCGACCTCGGGGGCGTCGTTGGTGTCAACGCACACGAACTTGCGGACCTTCTCGGGGTCAGTGATGACGTAGTTGATGGTCACCTCGGCGGCGGTACCGGCGGTCGTCGGCACGGCGATGGTGAACACGGCATGGTTCTTAGTGGGAGCAACGCCCTCGAGGCTGCGGACATCGGCGAACTCGGGGTTGTTGATGATGATGCCGATAGCCTTGGCGGTGTCCATGGAGGAGCCACCACCAATGGTCACGATAGCGTCAGCCTCGGCGGCCTTGAAGGCCTCGACGCCGTCCTTGACGTTCTGGATAGTGGGGTTGGGCTTGATCTCGGAGTAGAGGCTCCAAGCGATGCCGGCGGCGTCGAGTTCGTCGGTCACCTTAGCGGTAACGCCAAACTTAACCAGATCGGGGTCGGAGCAGACGAAGATCTTCTTGTAGCCGCGACGCTGGAGCTCGCCGGGGATCTCCTTGATGGCGCCGGAACCATGATAAGAGATGGTGTTGAGAACGAAACGATTAGCCATTGATAGCCTCCCATCGTGTGCGGGGCATCCATTACGTCCCGCGCTATAAGTCCCATCCTAACGCTTTTGAAACAAAAAACACGCGAGAACATCAAAAGTGTTAAAGCGTTTCAACAACTGGTATCGTCACCACCAGACCACTAAACAAAAAGGGGCGGCCGAGATGGCCGTCCCCTCCCCATTATCGATCTATCTGACAAAGGGACTGTCCCCCTGTCACATCCTGCCGCTATTTTTGGCAGGCGTCTTTCCAATCTTCGCAGGCGCGTTTCCAGCGAGAGCGCAAGTCACGCTCGCGGTCGATAAACATGATGGCAAACGCGATAAACAGCAGCACACTCGCCACCGCAATGGAGTGCAACCCCATGCGCTCAATACACCAGTTGCCCAGCACGGCGCCAAACACAAAGGTAAAGATCACGCCAAAGTACAGCACGCCGTTTTCCAAAAAGCCGCGCTTGTGGGTGATGATGTAGTCGTCCACGTTTTGCAGCGCATTGCGCAGGTTACCGATGCACATGGTCGTGGCGATGCCGTGTCCATGTATCTTGCGGAAGCTCTCGACCTGCATGCCGCAGGCAAACGAGGTGAGGCAGTTGGCGAGCAGGTTGTAACCGCCACCGGGGATAAAGCTCACGCCCAGCAAGATGATGGCTTCAAAGAACACCGTCACTTGGCGCCAGTGAATCACGCTGCCAAACCGCTCGTGAACCAGGTCGGCAAGCATAATACCCACGGCAAACGACACCACGGGGAAGAAGTAACGCCCCGCCAGCGCCCAATTGCCCTCTGAGATGCTCACGCCCACCAGCAAGATATTGCCCGTCTGCGCGTTGGCGAAAACATGGTCGCGCCCAATGTACGAATACACGTCCATAAAGCCACCGGCGAGCGCCAAGATGATGCCCAGCTCAATAGACTCCGATATCTGTTTGGCACGCTGCATCGTCGTGCATCCTCCTTGTTGACGACTCTCTCGTGCGTTGGCGGAAACATAGCCGCCGTTCATACTGTAACCCATTGACAACATGGCATGGGCGCGAGACGGGTTCCCCAACGCGCAGATACACAGTCTGGAAACAAACAACACACGCATCGACGCGCCGATCCGCCAGCCCATGTACTCCACCAGTCTTTTTAGCGCCGTCCCAAAAAGACTGGTTACAATTACGTGCAGCATACAAACACCGGGAGGGATCGTGGCAAAAAAGCCTCAGCACGCTCAGAACAACCAGCGCAGTCAACAGGGCAAACAGGGCCAGCAGCAAAAGCGTGGCGGTAAGGCGCAGGCCACGGTCGCCCGCACCAAGCATTCCCAAGCGACGCCCGCCCGCCCCTGGCGACCGGGCCGCAATAAGTTCCTCCCCGTCAGCCGCGCCGACATGGATGCGCGCGGTTGGGACCAGTGCGACTTTGTCTACATCTGCGGCGACGCCTACGTGGACCATCCCAGCTTTGGTATGGCCATCGTCAGCCGCGTACTCGACGCGCACGGCTACAAAGTGGGCATCATCTGCCAGCCCGACTGGACCGACCCCGCCAGCATCACGGTGCTCGGCGAGCCTCGCCTGGGCTTTCTCGTCAGCGCCGGCAACATGGACTCCATGGTCAACCACTATTCGGTGACCAAGCACCGCCGCCACACCGACGCCTATACCCCCGGTGGCGAGGAGGGGCGCCGTCCCAATCGTGCCGTCACGGTCTACGGCAACCTCATTCGCCAGACGTTCAAGGACGCTCCCATCATTATCGGCGGCATCGAGGCAAGCCTGCGTCGCCTGGCCCACTACGACTACTGGCAGGACAAGCTCAAGCGCTCGGTACTGCTCGACTCGGGCGCCGACATTCTCATCTACGGCATGGGCGAGCACGCGATCGTCGAGATCGCCGACGCGCTCGACGCGGGACTGCCCGTCGATCAGATTACCTATATCAACGGTACCGTCTACCGCACGAGCTCGCTCGACGAGGTCTACGACTACGACCTGCTGCCCAGCTGGGACGATCTTGCCGCCGACAAGCTCAACTACGCGCGCAGCTTTAACGTGCAGCAGCAGAATATGGACCCCATCACCGGGCATCGCCTGGTAGAGCCCTACCCCAACAGCGTCTATGTGGTGCAAAACCCGCCGTCGGCGACGCTCACTACCGATGAGATGGACGAGGTGGCCGAACTCCCCTACGCACGCGACTGGCATCCCGATTACGACGCGGCGGGCGGCGTGCCGGCCTTTGCCGAGATCAAGTTTTCAATTAGCTCCAACCGCGGCTGTTTTGGCGAGTGCTCGTTTTGCGCCCTCACCTTCCACCAGGGTCGCGTGCTACAGATGCGCAGCCACGACTCGATCATGCGCGAGGCCGAGCTGCTCACGCACGACCCCGAGTTTAAGGGATACATCAACGACGTGGGCGGACCGACGGCAAACTTTAGCCGTCCCGCCTGCGACAAGCAGCTCAAGCACGGCGTGTGCAAGAACAAGCGCTGCCTGTGGCCAAGCGTGTGCAAGAACATGGTGGTCGACGAGAGCGGCTACACGCAGTTGCTGCGCGACCTGCGCAAGCTGCCGGGCGTCAAGAAGGTCTTCGTGCGCAGCGGCATCCGCTTCGACTACACCATGGCCGATGCCTCGGACGAGTTTTTGCGCGAGCTGCTGGAGCACCATGTCTCGGGCCAGCTGCGCGTAGCGCCCGAGCACGTGAGCGACGCGGTGCTGTCCGTGATGGGCAAGCCGAGCCGAGCCGTCTACGATGCGTTCTGCCGCAAATTTGAGCGCCTGAACCGCGAGTACGGACTCAAGCAGTACGTAGTGCCGTATCTGATTTCGAGCCATCCCGGCTCAACCATGAAGGAAGCCGTGGACCTTGCCGAGGCCGTGCGCGACATGGGCTACATGCCCGAGCAAGTGCAGGACTTCTACCCCACGCCGTCCACCATGTCGACCTGCATGTACTACACCGGCGTAGATCCGCGTACCATGCAGCCGATCTATGTGGCGCGCGACCCGCATGAGAAGGCCATGCAACGCGCGCTCATCCAGTATCGCAAGCCCGAGAACTACAAGCTCGTACGCGAGGCGCTGGAAAAGGCCGGGCGTCGTGACCTGATCGGCTACACCAAGCATTGTCTGATTCGCCCCGTGCCGCCACGCCCGGGCGAGACATCTGCTGACGGCGGACACGGCGCTGGCAAGAAAGGCGGCAAGCCGCACGGTGGCGCTGGCGGTGCCGGCAAGGGGCCAAAGGGCAGCAAGGGGCACAGCGGCATGTCGCGCGCACAGAACACTGCCGGTCGCAATCGCGCGGCCCAGGGACGGCAGGGCGCCAACGGAGGCGGGCGTCGCAACTAGGGCAGCGGCGCGCTCGCTGCGTCCATCCCACACGCGTGGCGCAGCGAGCGCATTGCCTCAACGAGGATGACGCCGGCGATAGCGACCGTAATTGCCACGTCGAACGGCGTGTTCACAAACCAGAGCAACGTCATGAGATACGACCCGGCATTAAAGGCAAAATGCAGCAGGATCGTATAGCGAAGCTTTCCGGTCGTCACGAGCACCCAGCCAAAGATGAGGCCGGCGGCACCCGCGTAGCAACCTTGCACCCAATTCATGTGCATAAAACCGAAGATTGCCGCCTGCAACACAATCGCCGCGGCGATACCCCACGTGCTTGGGGCCGCCCAGGGCACCATGGCGCCGTCCTGCGCGCTCGCACGACGCCGGCGCTTCCAAAGTGGGCGGCACTGCGGATTAAACGCTCGGAGCGAAAACTCAAAGATGATGCCGCGCACCAGGAGCTCTTCGCAAAACGGCGCGCCGAGCACCGTGGTCAGGACGGCCAGATAGCTCGTGTCGCCCATGCCCGTCTCCTCGACAAGTTCGCTGTAATCGGCCGCCGCCTCGGGCAACAGCGACAGCACGGCGTCGGTCACGTAGCCAACGACCACCTGCATGGACAGACCGATCACGACAACGCAGACGATGCGCTTCCATGCCGCGCCTGTTCCCCCACCGAGCGGGCGCTCGCCCTGCCGGCGCGCCATGAAGGAGCGGGGCCACAGATAGCGCCACCACAGCAGCGCCATCAAATACGACGCCGTCTGAGCGGCAGCCTGGAACCATTGAATATCGAGATTGTCGACCGGATAGCCCGTCAGCACCGACAGGGGGACCCCCTCCATCAGGTCGAAGTACAGGCTGGGCGGGGAGGTCAGGGCGGTGCGCCACTCCCACTGGCTGACGGGGCTCATCTCTCCCCCGTCGCTCAGCGCCTCCACCAGCAGATTGGCCACCTGCTGGAATAGGGCGTCGGTGCTCTGCTGGTCATACTGTGCCCCATAGCGGATGGTGGTCTCTCCGCTCCTGCCCACTGCCGCCATCCGTACCGGGCGGACCATCTCCATCTGGCCGGGGGCCTGGGTCTGGCCCTGCCCCTCCTGGGGCGTGTCCGCCAGCAGATCTCCCAAGCTCCCGGTGCGCTGGACCCTGGTAGTCAGCCACACCGCTGAGCAGGCCAGCAGGACGATCAGCACGTCCTTGCCCAGCTCCAGCAGGCGGGCGTGCTTGCTCTTTCTATTCATGGTCCGGCCCCTCTATCTTCAGCTCCATCCGCACCGCCAGTCCCGGGCCCTCCTTGTCGGCCAGCTCCAGCACGCCCTGGTGCCGGTCGATGATCTCCTTGGCGATGGACAGGCCCAGTCCGGTCCCGCCCGACTGGCGGGACCGGGCCTTGTCGACCCGATAAAACCGCTCGAAGATGCGGGGCCGGTCCTCCGGCGGGATGCCGATGCCGTTGTCATCCACCAACATCCACACCCGGTCCCCCCGCCGTCCGGCGGAGATGACGATGCGCCCTCCGTCCGGCGTGTACTTGATGGAGTTGGACACGATGTTCATCATCACTTGGACCACTCGCTCCCGGTCGGCCACGATCTCGGGCAGCTCCGGCTCGATCTTCAGCTCAAGGGCATGGCTGTGGCGCTGGGCCTCCATATAGACCGCGTTGTACAGGTCCTGCACCGCCGCCTCGAAGGAGAACCGCGCCAGCTTCAGATCATCCCGCCCGGAGTCGAACCGGGACAGGGTGAGCAGGTCCTGGACGATGTGGGTCATGCGGTCGCTCTCGTTGAGGATGACTCCCAGGAACTTCTTCTCCATGGCTGGGGGCAGGTCTCCGGCGCTGTCCACCAGCGTTTCGGCATAGCTGCGGATGTTGGTGAGGGGGGTGCGCAGCTCGTGGGACACGTTGGCCACGAACTCCCGGCGCATCTCCTCGTTCTTCCGCTGCTCGGTGACGTCGTGGATGACCACCAGTACGCCCCCCTGCCGGTCCCGGTCGAAGGGAGCCATCAGCAGCTGGAGGAATCGCTCCTCAACCGTCTGCTCCTCCTGGAGGTAGTCGGGCACCGCCAGCACCCGCTCCAGAGAGACCAGGCCGCCGAACAGCTCCCCGAAGGTGGTGTCCGTCCCGATGGGCCGGTGGAGCATCTCCTCCGCGGAGGGATTGAAGTGGATGACCTCTCCAGTCCGGGAGAAGGCCACCACGCCGTCCGTCATGTGGAGAAAGAGGGTGTTGAGCTTGTTGCGCTCGTTCTCCACCTGGCGGATGGTGTCCTGGAGCTGACCCGCCATATCGTTGAAGGTGTCGGTGAGCACGCCGATCTCATCCCGGGAGGTCACTTCGATCCGCCGGGAGAAATCCCCCTCCGCCACCCGCATGGCTCCCTCGGTCAGGCGCTGGATGGGGATGATCATGGTTTTGGACAGCAGGAAGGAGAGCAGGATGGAGATGAACAGGCCAAAGACAAGTGACTCCAGGATCAGCACAAAGATCTGGTTGATCAGGCTGTTCACCGTGGTCTTGTTGTCCAGGGTGTAGATGACATACTGGCCGTCTCCCCGGCTGAAGGGGAGCGCCACATCCATATAGTCTGCGGCGATATTGGCCTGTGTCCCCTCCTCCTTCTCCACCAGGGCCCGGGTCAGATTGGGGGAGTTGTACTCCAGACCCCGGCCCTCCGCCTCGTCGGTCCCGGCCAGATAGGCGCCGGTCTCCCCGTCCAGGATGTACAGGGTTCGGCTCCGGCCGTCCAGGCCCAGCTCGCCGGAATAGGCCTGCATGATCTCCAGCACGGCTTCCGCCCCGTTCTCCTCCCCGGAGTTCTCCGTCTGGAGCTGTCTCTTATACACATCTGACGCTGCCGACGATATGCAGTG